>JACFNS010000516.1 GCA_019454705.1 Taibaiella sp.
CAGCATCACAATAGCCACCAGGAATATGGTGGCTACTTCATTCCATATACGTAGCTGTTGCGAACTGTATTTGTAAATACCCTTCTGCTGTTGGCTGAAAATAACGTGTAATGATAAATGATAGAGAAACAAGCCGGCTACAAAAAGCAACTTGATGGCCAGCCACATAGGCAGCGTGCCATACAGGTACCACATCCACAAGCCGAAAACAAGCGTAAGTATTGCCGATGGCCATGTAATGCCATACCACAACCTTTTTATCATAATCGCATACTGTTTGCTTAGTATCGACTTCTCAGGCTCTGGTTTATCCATGGCTTCCCTGTTGTACACAAACAGGCGCACGATATAAAATAATCCGCTGAACCAGGTTACGATGAAAATGATATGAAGCGCCTTTATGTACAGATACATGCCGCGAAATTATTGAACAATCATAGTTCTATCTCCTGCAAAATATTGGTTCGTCCAGTCAGAGATAGTATCTACCCAAAACGGTTGCGTATTCATGCAAGGTATCATGGTAAATGATTCCCCACCTGCTTCTAAAAATATCTCTCTACCTTCTATAGCTATTTCTTCCAAAGTTTCCAGGCAGTCACTTACAAATGCCGGGCAGACAATAAGCAGTTTTTTCACACCTTCATTTGGCAATTGTGCCAGCCGTTCTACAGTATATGGTTTCAGCCACTCTTCGCGCCCCAGTCTTGATTGAAATGACTGGTTGTATTTGCCCGTAGGAATATCCAGTTGCTCTGCTACCAATTGCGTTGTACGGAAACATTGGTGCCTATAACATGTTTTATGCGCTGGAGATGAAATGTTGCCTGTTATGTCAGCTTTGCGCATATGCCGCTCAGGTAAGCCATGGTAGCTGAACAGTATCTGATCATATGGTTCTGCCAGATAAGGCTGAATACTTTTAGCCAATGCATTGATGTATTGCTTATTGTCAAAAAATGGTTTGATTGTTTCCATGGTAAATGAATAATCTCCTGCTCTTAAGATATCCTCTGCATATACTACTGCTGTTTCGTAGCTGGACATTGCATAATGAGGGTATAAAGGAAGCAACAGCACCTTTTCTAATTGTGGGTATGATGATTGCAACTCATCAAATACCTGCGCGGGCGAAGGGTTACCATATCGCATCATTATTCTCACCGGCACATCTACCCGTTCACTTACAGCATCACGCAACGCCTCACTCAAAACTATCAAAGGGGAGCCTTCTTTTGTCCATACCGCCTTATATGCCTCGGCAGATTTTGGAGCCCTGAAGGGGGCTATTATTCCATTGATAAGCAACCACCTGAACAAGTAAGGATAGTCGATTACTCTTTCATCCATCAGGAATTCCCTGAGGTATTTTTTTACATCACTTACCTCTGTGCTATCAGGTGAGCCCAGGTTCATCAAGACGATAGCATGACAATCACTTTTTACATTTCCTCCGGTCATTAATTGAATTTTAATAAGTTGGTTCTCAACCTTGTACAAAGTAACGTTGATTGATTTTCATGATGAATATCATTTCAGGAAATGACAATAGCGTGACGGTAAAATGTCATTATCAGCCCAACCCAATTTACTTTTGTGCCGTTGAAATTTATAGTGCAGCATGCAGAAAAGAGAAAGCGATAATATTTCCGACTTTAAGGTTATAGGCATAAATTACAAGA
>JACFNS010000019.1 GCA_019454705.1 Taibaiella sp.
CCGGTGATTATCCTGTCGGTGCCTATATAGTTTTCCAGTATCACACGGTCGTCCACATTCTCAGGCCCCAGCAGGTCCACATCAAATACCGAAATATTGAACGGCGAAATCAGGTTGACATGCCCGTCGCGCAGTTCGTTCAGCATAGCGCCCATTATGTCGAACAGAGAATCTTCACTCATGCCATCGTACACCTTTGGCCTGTATTGTGCGTATATATTATTCCAGTCTATCTTTTTATAATCGAAATAGGCGTAGCGTATATCACATTGCTCCCACAGGTGGTCCAAGTTGGCTACGGCATCGGTACTATCGCCTTTCTTTTTAAACAAAGCCTTCTCGCAGGATGCGAACAGAGAAATGACAAGTATGGATATAACTAACCTTTTCATTATTGCGTGTTTTTATTCAGGTGAAACAATAATGAAACCTCTGCTATATGGTTCGATAGTTCAAACCTGTTGTGCCCCTTGCCCGATGTATATGCATCCCACAGGTAAGATATCCGCCACATATTGCCGTTTTGCATCTGTCTTGTATAGGCCAGCTCTGAGGAGAAGCGTATGCCGCCAAAAGCCTTGTATTCATATTCTTTAAAAGCAGGCGATGTATTCAACCCCTCGTTGCCAATATAGGCGAATCCATTGCGCAGGCTGTTGTGCATTACGGGCAGGTTCAGTTGGTAAGAGAACATAGCCACACGCGGGTTTCGCTTGTATTTGATAAACAGGAATTTCTTATGTACTGTTTCAGTGCGTTCCCACCGGCGCGTTACTTTGCCCGACAGGAAAAATGTATTGAAAAACTCATAGCCATAACCCGCGTTCATCAGGTCATCATTTATGCGGAAGTCCAGGTTGGCGTCGAACATACCACCCGCCTGTATATGCAAGTTGCTGTTGGATATTTTGTTCAGCCTGTACAGGCGGTAATAATTCAGGTACAGCACATACATGCCCGCCCTCGATTTTACATCTATGCCTTCTTTGCGTTTGTACCGGTACACGCCATTGTTGAACCGTGCTGTGAACTTCACCTCACGCGCCGTGTCCATCTTCAGGTAGCCTATAGAGTAGTTGAACAATATCCCTTTATACGTAATGGGCGATGTAGCAAAGT
This sequence comes from Taibaiella sp., assembly GCA_019454705.1. GTDB lineage: Bacteria > Bacteroidota > Bacteroidia > Chitinophagales > Chitinophagaceae > UBA5543. The sequence continues at coordinate 1,120 of JACFNS010000019.1, forward strand.
CGCGGAGGCTGCCTCGGTTCAGTCCCAGTCCCACCTGCAGGTATTTAGGACGCTCCTTGCGTATTTGTTTCTTGCTGATTGTGGTCTCCTGCGCTATCGTAGCGAGAGGTAACAACAAAACAGCTAAAGTTTGTAATAGTTGTCTCATGCAAGGGTAAATTTACTCATTCGGGAATAATGAAAATAAAAAAGCTACCGGGTGGTAGCTTTATATCAATGTTGTTTGTAGCGAAGCATTAAGCTCCCTCTCCTTGGGAGAGGGTTGGGGAGAGGCTTTTCTCCGCTTCCCACCTTCTGCGCCCTTCCCCGGGTATTACATGCTTTTCGCTGTGGTAAGATGAGCGTACCAGCGGCCCGCTCTCTACAAAGTCCAGGCCCATTTTATATCCTTCTTCGCGGTATTCGGCAAATTCATCGGGGTGTACGAAACGTACTACAGGCAGGTGCTTCTGCGTGGGTTGCAGGTACTGGCCCAGTGTTACTACATCGCAGCCGTTATCTTTCAGGTCCTGCAATGTTTGCAGCACTTCTTCTTTTTCTTCGCCCAGTCCCAGCATAATGCCGCTCTTGGTACGCATGCCACCGTCTTTCAGCCTGCGTATCACTTCCATACTGCGGCGGTATTTAGCCTGTATACGCACCTGGCGTGTCAGGCGTTCTACTGTTTCTACGTTGTGCGATACTACTTCAGGAGCCACTTCAATAATACGCTCCAGGTTCTCCCATTGGCCTTTGAAGTCGGGTATCAGTGTTTCCAGAGTCGTGTAAGGATTAAGCGCCCGTACTTCATTTTTCGTATTTGGCCAAATGATAGAGCCTCCGTCTTTCAGTTCGTCCCTGTCCACCGATGTAATCACCGCGTGCTTCACCTTCATCAGGTATATAGCCTCTGCTACACGCTGGGGTTCGTCCCAATCCACAGGTTCTGGCCTGCCGGTAGCTACTGCGCAAAAACCACAGGAGCGGGTGCATATATTGCCCAATATCATAAAGGTAGCTGTGCCTTCTCCCCAGCATTCGCCCATATTGGGGCAGTTGCCGCTCTCGCATATCGTGTGCAGCTTATGCGTATCCACCATGTTGCGCACATGCCTGTATTCTTCACCAATAGGCAGTTTCACGCGCAGCCAGTTGGGCTTTTTTACACGAGTCTCTGCCGTATTTACATTACTGATTACCGGTAATTCCTGCATAATTCCGCAAAGTTACTTCTTTTCCGCCCAACGTTTACCTATCTGGAAAGAAGCATATACGTTGACAAAAACGGGCGTGGCGCTTTGTGCAGCCATCAGCTGTACACCACGGGTATATACTTCCACATTCAGGCCGGTTTCTACCGCCATTTTAGTCTTTTTGGTGGGAGCGAAGTCAAAGTGTAGTCCTGTTTTGGCATGTATGCCCGGTACTATCTTTGTTTCGCCCAGCCCCTTGCCAAAACCTGAGCTGCCTACTACGTTCGGTTGAAACAGGAAAGCCTCTTTAGTGCTATCTGAATAAGTGATAGATTTCAATTCGCTGACGCCGTTGTTGTTCACATAGGCTTCAATATAGTATGGCTTTTCCAGTCCTACAGATACACCACCCAGGTACACCCAATGGATGGATATAACGCCTTGCTCTACTTCGTCGTTCAGTTCGGGCTTGCCGGCTATCAACTTGCGTTTGCCATAGCCCACTTTCAGTGCGTAAAAGTTGTTGGTCTTGCCATATATGAATGGCTTGGCGGCATCTGCTGTAGAACCAATGGTATTGCTGCGCTTTATTTCCCTTGGGCTCTTCTTTTCGCCGAATTCAAATTGCCAGAAATGCAGGTCGTAATGATAATCGGTAGTGCGGTCGGGTTGTTTCACCTTGCCCCTGTCCAGGAACAGGCTCCAACCGTCAGAGTTCAGCCTAAGGCCTGTGCTCCACTCGTGTTTGATGGGTTTGGGCCTTTTGTTGCGCACAGGCACAGGAATCGAATCCCTGTTTTCTGTTTGGGCGAATGCTGTATCTGAAAACAGTAATGCCGATAAGAGGCAAAACGGAAGTATGAAGTATCTTTTCATTATGTATCGCGTTCGGGCCATATTCATAACAAACACGGCCTTTTCTATCTTAAAGTAAGTAAATTTAGCCCAAATTATCCGCATGACATCAAAACTAATTTATAAAGGAGACTTAAGGACGGAGGCTACGCATATATTATCGGGCAGTGTAATGGAAACAGACGCTCCGCCTGATAACAACGGCAAGGGCGAACGCTTTTCGCCTACCGACCTGGTGGCCACCGCTATGGCGGCTTGTATGTGTACACTGATGGGCATTGCAGCACGCACCCACAACATAAATATAGATGGCATAGAGTGCGAGATATACAAGATTATGGTACCCCATCCCCGCAGGATAGGTGAGGTGAAAGTCACCATGCACTTCCCCAAACACATAACTTATACCGATAAGGAAAAAAAGATACTGGAACTTGCAGCACTTACCTGCCCCGTAATAGAAAGCCTGCACCCCGACCTGAAGAAGTCCGTCACTTTCGACTGGCTATGATTTGATGATGCTGAGCCCGATGGCGCAGTCGAGGCAACGTTTCTTGCTGCAATAGTTGTTGTATAACTGTATCTGCGCCTGCGATTGAGATGCGTTCTCCGGTGTCCATTGGTTTTCGTTCCAGATGCTGATGATATGGTTGCTTTCGGCAGGCAATTCATCCAATAGCTTCAACGCTTTTTCCTGCTCTGCTTCGGTAGACTGCCGGCTGGCATACAGGAATTTAATCGGTGCTATCGTGTTGATGATGATATTCTGTATAGACGATTTGCCCAGCTTCTTTTTAGCGTCTTGTTCACTGGCTTCGCCAAAGCTGTAATGCGTCTCCCAGTAATGCCCGGCACGCACGTCAAACAGCGGCATGATTTCTTTTACGGTACTCTTCTCTATTATGACAGAAAACAAATGCACTGACTGGTGTACCAGCGCCGCAAACTGCGCTATACGTATAGTGGGGAAGTTAGCCGGGCGCAGCCGCATATACTTCCAGCTATGCATGGGTATGGGTGTCAGTTTATATTTCTTACGCAGGTAATTGTATTCTGTTTTCAGCGCATTAGGATATACGCCGTCCATTTCGCCCTCCAGCATACCCGCCTGCCCGAATAATAGTGCTTCCACTTGCAACAGGTTTTCTCTATGCTTGGCCAGTATGTTCAGCGGCAACGATCTTGCCAAAGCAAGAAAAGCATCCGCATTCACCTTAAAACCGAAGTTGGCAGCCAGCCGCCAATACAGCAGGCTGCTCCAGTCCCCCGCACTTTCGTCCAGCAGTTCCTGCCAGGTACCCAGTTTATCCTCCCAGCGCTCTGCCAGTAGCCTTGTCAGCCAGCTGTACTTTATTATATCCTTTACTTGCGGCAGGTGATTGGCACAAGGTAATTCCTGTTTTGTGTATGCCAGGTATTCGTATTTGCCTATAATACCCTGCGCTATATAGGGTGCTATACACAGTACTGGCGTATTGGCGGGCCCTGTATCTGCATCATGTTCGTGAACGATGTGCAACACCACGTTTTTATACGCCTCATCGGTTTGATGTCCGTGTTTGTCCCAGTCGCTGCTGCGCACATGTATCTCTATATGTCCCGCCAGTGTGGTGTCACCTACTTTAATTTTCGCTTCCAGGAAGTCCGGCCCCGCATCGGTATTATACCTGCCGGGGTGCAGCACGGTAATGCGCTCACCGGCGATGGTTTGCAGTCCGGTGGGGTGGTACAGGCTATGCTGCCATATGGTATGTAATAAACGTTCCTGCATGGTGCAGGGTTACAATTTACAAATAAGCTGCCATTTGCTGCTGATATTCCGCTGCCGCTTTCCCTGCTGCTTCAGCAAAGTCTTCGCCACCGCTCACATATATTACCCCGCGCGACACATTGATGAGCAGCCCGCCGTCTTTGTTCATGGCGTTGCTGCACACGGTGTCCACATCGCCGCCCTGCGCGCCTACACCGGGAACGAGAAAGAAATGCTCCGGCAACATAGCGCGTACATGCTGCAATTGTTCTTTGCGCGTAGCGCCTATCACAAACATAGTATTCTCAGGCGTACCCCAACTTGCGACGGTCTTCAGCACCTTTTCGTACATCAGTTCATCACCACTCGGTTGCAGTTGGAAATCCGCACTGCCTTTGTTCGATGTCAGCCCCAGCACGATTGCCCACTTACCGTCAAACTGCATAAAGGGCTGCACACTGTCCGCACCCATATACGGCGCCACCGTCACACTGTCAAAAGGGTAGGTGCGGAAAAACGTGCGTGCGTACTGCTCGGCGGTATTGCCTATATCACCACGCTTGGCATCGGCTATGGTAAAGATATCTTTCGGTATATACTCCAATGTCTTTTGCAGGCTTTCCCATCCCCTCAGTCCCTGAGCTTCATAAAATGCCGTGTTCAGTTTATAGGCTACTGTATAGTCCTTCGTAGCATCTATGATGGCTTTGTTGAAAGCGAATACCGGGTCTGCCTCCTGCAGCAGGTGTTGTGGTATCTTCGTAGTGTCGGTATCCAGCCCTACGCACAGTACCGACTTCTTATCCCTGATGGCTTGTATTAAACTGCTCCTGTTCATCGGCGGCAAATTTAGCGTCTATTATTGGTACTTGCCCGTTTTGTGTTCTATCGCCATGTCTTTTTCCACGCTGCGGTGCAGTTTCATATTCACCAGCAGCTCTTTGGCACCCGCGCCGTAGCAGGCATCCTGCATATCGTTCACCAGTTGCATCACCGTGTCATAGGGCCCTTCTATCACTGTTTCAAAAGGGCACACCTGGTATTTCAGCCCCGACTGTTGCACCAGCGCTATGGCAGCGTCTATTATCCTGTATGCTTCATCCTTCGGTATGCCCAGCGGCAATACCTGTATCGCCAGATTGATATTGTAGTTCATGTGCGCAAAGGTAGGGGAAGGTAATATTGTAAAAAAAGGCTCCCCTCCTGTTTTTAGGAGGGGTCAATTTGCAAATGCCTTTAGGGCATTGCAAATCAGGGGTGGTTGACTCGCGCGGGAAAACTTGCGATTTTCCCATTGGTCGTAGCGTCTCGCTAAGACCTATGATAAATCAAGCGTCCGCTTACCTTATGCTAATGTGCATGGTGCTAGTGTCGCTTACAGTTCCATTTTCATCTCGTATTGGCTGATCATTTTCTGTAACCCTATAGCCTGCAGAAACGCATTAGTGTTTTCAGAACCCGCATCTATATTGGTGATTAAAACAGGGGCGTTGCATATATGGGCAATATGCCTGAAGAGCGCGGTGCCCAACCCTTTGCGGCGGTGATCTTTGGCCACGGCAAACTGGTGCACCCTGCAGGCTACGCTATCGTAGTGAGCGTATGCTGCAATTTTACCCTCCTGCCTGATGCATATGGTAGTGACCGATGTACCTCTGTTGGATATGCGTTGGTTCATTTGCTGCCAGGCGGGCTGCCAGTCCCACAGGCCCGCCGGTTCATCTGTGTTATAGCCGTTGAGCAGTTCTATGCTGTAATCATCATTAGCCCTTATAGTTATATCGCCTTTGTAAGCATGCCGCAGCCGGGTAGGTTGAAAACCCAGCCGCTCATAAACGATATAAGCCCCCTTGTTGTTTTCCAGTACCTCCAGCATCATCTGTTTTGCACCGGCTTCTTTTAGTATGGGCGATATATAGGCAAACATTTTTTCGGTCAGTTTTTGTCCCCTGTATGCAGGTATCACCCCCGTGCCTCCATCCCATACGCGCCTGTTGTTATCGTCCGCACCCATCAGTATTACACCTGCAAGGGTACCATTGTCAAACGCCCCTACAGATAAAGAAAGGTCAATATCCTCTACCCGCATTTTTTGCTGTAACGATTCATCCGTCCACTGAATGGGAATTTCATACTCCGCAAAGGCGGCGTTCATGCAAGCGGTAATATCGCTGATGGGCGTATGTTGTAGTGTAGAGAAATGCATGTGTAAATCTAAGGGAGTTGCGTTAATTGTGTACTATTGTGCGCTCCTGGCTTTTTTACATTCCACCATTTTACCCGTCATCGCGAAGGAGTAACGCCAGTGGCGTTACGCATGAAGCGATCTCGCCATAATATGGACAAGGCCAAATCAAAAAACAACAACCCCACTGGCGCCGGTCTTCCGCAGGGTGACCGGTGTCTTGTTAAACCACCTGATCTCTGACCGGTATTTGAAAAACTTAAGCACAACTATCGCACTTTTGTAAATCGCATTTACATCCTTTCCCGGACTGCCGGCTACAAACCGTATGATTTAACAGATACGGATGCCCGCCCGGATGAACCGTTCGGACGAGCCCTGCTGAACATCCGCGCGATTGAAGTAAATGGTATGTGCTAGAAAGTACCTGTAGATTTTAAATATTCAGCAAGTGTACTCAGGCCCAGCTTTCTGCGTCTTTCGTCAACATTTCCTTTATCATTAATAGGAAATAATTCCCCTTTGCTCATGTTACGAAACTGGGTGCCATAGTATTGTTTTCCTTGTTCTTTTACCATTATCCTGTCGTATAGGTAAGCGTAGTTGGATGGTGTAATATCTTTTGTTGTCAGCAGTTTTTCCATTTGCTTTAATACCGTCTTCTGAAAAGCAATATCATTATCAGCATGCTGCACCAGCAGGAATGCTGCATCCGATGCTGGCTTTCCTACCTGTGTAATGCCGGGGAAGCCTTGTTTGACGATCACTGTTTTAATAAACAGAAGGTTTGCACTATCAGTTTTGTTAATGATGTTTTTGTCAGCGGGCATTTGGAACAGCCTCACCGATTGGTCTGCACCGCCGGCTTTCAGTATTTTGATTGCCAGCGATAGATTCGTAGGGTTGTACGTGTTTTTATAATGAGTAGTTACCCTGTCTTCAAACTTTTTCCATCCGGAAGATTTAGTATAATTCCTGAGTTGATAAAAGCCGAGAATGTTAGGATTGTAATTTTCCGGGCAGGCTTCATCGTTTGGATATATATCGCAAACATCAAGAGCGTGATTAAGATAGTATATTGCAGAATCCCCTGAGCCAAGTATTCCATAGGTGAGAGCAATGCTTATGCTTACATGACTATGCGCACCCGGATATACCTCAACCGGGTTTCTGTCCAGGGACTTCAGTAGCTTTTCTTTTTTAAGGGCTATTTTCTCATATTCTGTCTCGCTTTGCGCAGGTGCAGCCATAGCAAATAATAAACATAGCCCGATTATATATAGTCGGTTCATGGGTACTAGTTTATAATAAATCTACACTTTTTCTTTTTGGCACCACTGGTCTTAGCGTCTCGCTAAGACCTAAGATAAGTTAAGCGTCCGCTTACCTGCCGGCATCACGCTTACCTCAGTCCAAACATATCTTTATATACCCGTCTCACGCAGGTAGTACAGTTTTTCTCTATAGCTACCATTATCTGCTCAAAGGTCGGCTCCTCGCTCATGCCGCAATAGTTGCATACCTGGCCCATGCCATATTGCACGGCCCGTGCTTCGCCGCGGGCTATTTTTGCCAGTATCTCCCGCTTTTCTTCTGTTGTCAGCAGCGGCGGCCGGTTATCCTCTATCTCCTTCAATACTTCTTTTCTTATCCTCTGCCGCACATTCCTTATATACTCCGCCACTTCGGGTACCTGCAACATCAGGTTGCCGCCATGCTCCGCCAGTTTCCGCTTCATGGGATAGTTGATGGCTGTCATATACGCTTCCGCCTTGTCGTTGCTGCTGAGATAGGCCATTACAAAGGCCTGTTGTTTCTGGTTCATGTTTATAGTTTTTTATTGGTGAATGATAATACCCTTCCGGGAGAAAGAATATTTCAATAGCAAAAATAGTGTATACGGACAATAAATAAAAATAATTTATTTCTCCGGGACAGAAATATTTCGCTAAAATATCCGGACCAGGAAGAGAGGTATGTTAACTCAACTCTACAGATTAGTCTTCCCGAGAGGACATACGTGCCGGAAACTTACAACCGAATAACTGAGTCTCCCCGGAATTTATCCCGCCACTGGCGGGAGGGGGATAGGGGACCCTTGCACAGGATAAATAAATTTGTTTTAATGAATATTATTATGTAATTTAGCTATTGAAAAAATGTAAACAACTAAAATCATAAATCACCAATTATACATCTTAAATCCAAACACTTTCAGTTCAGCATTCATAACAAAGACAGTAGCCATCCGTAGTCCGGTAGTGCCGAAGAACCGCAGTCTATCAGGGAGCAATCTCGCCCCTTTGAATCTTAATTCTTATTACCCTATTAACCAATCAACATTTTAACCATAAAAATCATAAATCACCAATCCTAAATCCAAACACTTTCAGTTCTGCATTCATGACAAGAAACTAGCAATCCGAAGCCCGGCAGCGCCGAAGAACCGCTGTATATCAAGGAACCATCCCGTTCCGTTGAAGCTTTAGGAACGGGGCTCTTTTTCTTTGGTTCGTTTCGTGCCTGTCCCGCCCGTGCGGGAGAGAAGCAACTAGCGTAGCGACTCATTGAGGCAACTGAAAATAATAATGATCGAAATAAAAGAAAGTAAAAGAAGATGAGAAATGACAAGATGCTCATGTTAATAAATTAACTCCAATAGTAATTCTAATGACAAAAATCTAAACCATACGCTATGACCAAAAAACACCTCCAATTCTGCATCTACTACATGCAGACCGGCGACCAGCAGGTTGCCTACAAAATGGCCTACCCCCGCGCCGCAGTCAAATCATTAAAAGCATCAGCCTCCCGCCTGATGGCCCGCCCCGATGTGGCCGAATGGGTAAACGGCACCGAAGAACGGGTACACAACCGTATGATGCGGCAGTTTCACAACGAGCACTATGATGAGTTTAAAGAAAAACTGCTGACCATCAACGAAAAGCGTACCGTACTCACAAAAATCATCAAGGGCGAAACCAAGCGTGTGCGTTACGTCAAGGTCAAATATGGCGTACAAAAGGTAGAAGAAGACTTGTCGGCCGACACAGTACTCCGCGCCATAGACCTCGATACACGCCTCGAAAACTTTTACAACTACCTCACCCGCTCCGACACCTGGCGCAAAACGCAGAATATCTACGTCAACACACCCACCCTGCAGCAGCAAGTCAACATCCTCATCTCCAAAGCTGGTGAAAATGCAGAAAATGTAGATACGGTGGAATCAATACAAATAAATTCACCAACTAAGTCTCCCCGGAATTTATCCCGCCGCGGGCGGGAGGGGGATAGGGGGACGCTTGCGCAGGACACTCCCGAATCCGAATTGGTGGAAGAACCCACACCATCACCGGAACAAGCATTGTCCCCCGCTGGCGGGGGTGTCACGTTAGTGACGGGGGTGGGACACTCGCGCCGGACAGATAACACAAGTCCCCCTTCGGGGGATTTAGGGGTTTACTCGCAAAGCACACTCGCGTGTACCCCAACCGCAGGTCGTGGGCCGGACACACACGAACCACTAAATGTGTCTCCCCGGAATTTATCCCGCCACGGGCGGGAGGGGGATAGGGGGACCTTCACGCAGGACACTCCCGAATCCGAATTGGTGGAAGAACCCACACCATCACCGGAACAAGCATTGTCCCCCGCTGCCTGCCTGCCCCGACCATTTCGGGGTCCCGACGATTTCGGGAGCGGGGGCGATCCCGCACGCCTGTCCCGAGCCATTCGGGATGCGGGAACGGGGGTGGGACACTCGCGCCGGACAGATACTACCGAAGGACTAAATATGTCTCCCCTTAAGGGGGATAGGGGGACCTTCGCACCGAAAAAAACACCCCGATACCTTTCTGCAAAATCAACCGGTTTGTCACAAAAGAAAAACACCAACAGGTTAACAACGGTTAACAATTTGAAACGACACCAGGACGACAACAACTCTGCGTAGCAGCCTCATTGCTCCCAATGATAGCTTGATTTTTGGCTTTTGAATTTTGACTTTTGAATTTTCCATGACACTATTCTTTCCCTTTCAAACGCACTTCGTAAAAATCCTTACGCCTGTCTTTCAGGTTGCGTACACTGCCGTAGCTGTGCAGTTCGTCCAGCATTTGCAGGTCCACATCGGCTATCAGTATCATCTCGGTATTTGGCGTCGCCTCCGATTTGATACCCATAGATGGGAAGGCAAAATCGCAGGGGGTAAATACTGCGGACTGCGAGTAGGAGATGTCCATATTCTCTACCTTGGGCAGGTTGCCTACGCTGCCGGTTATTGCTACAAAACATTCATTCTCTATAGCCCGCGCCATAGCGCAGGTGCGCACCCGCATATAGGCGTTCTGCGTATCGGTCAGGAAGGGTACGAAGAGTATCTGCATACCCTGGTCGGCCAGTATGCGCCCCAGTTCAGGAAATTCCACGTCATAACAAATGAGCACGCCTATTTTTCCCGCATCGGTTTCATACACCTTCAGCGTATCGCCGCCGCGTATACCCCATGCCTTACTCTCGTCGGGGGTGATATGTATTTTCTCATATTGGTCCACATTCCCGTTGCGGTGGCATATATAACCCACGTTCTTCAGCCTGTCGTCTTCCAGCGAAGGCAGGCTACCGGTTATGATGTTGACATTGTATTCGATGGCCAGGCGAGAAAACCGTTGTTTCATTTCGGGTGTATATTGTGCCAGTGCGCGCATGGCTTCCGCTTCATTCATTTCATTGAACTCTGCCAGCAGCGGGCCGTTAAAAAGTTCCGGCAGCAGGGCGAAATCGCTTTTGTAGGAGGATATGGAATCGATGAAATATTCTACCTGCACAAACATATCGTCCAGCGATCGGTAGGGGCGCATCTGCCATTGTATCAGCCCCAGGCGCACATAAGTTTTGCCGGAAAATTGCCTGGTTTCGGGTGGGGCGTAATACACATTGTCCCATTGCAGCAGCGTTCCGTATTCCATACTCTGCTCATCGCCAGGCATATAGCCTTTTATTACTTTCTTTACATGAAAGTCGTTAGCCAACTGGAAGCTGAGCACAGGGTCGTAAATTTCTTTGCGGCGCACCTTCTGGATATATTCTTTGGGCGACATTTCTGCAGCATAGGTATGGTAGTGAGGTATACGCCCGCCAAACACTATGGCTTTCAGGTTCAGTTCTTCGCACAATTCTTTGCGGGCATCATACAGCCGCCTGCCCAGCCTCAGCCCCCGGTAGTCAGGATGGATAAATACCTCTATGCCATAGAGTACATCACCTTTGTCATTGTGTGTATTGAATGTATAGTCGCCCGTGATGGCTTTGTAGGTGTGGAAGTCGCCGAATTTATCGTACTGCACCACTATGGACAATGCACAGCCCACAACCTTTCCGTCAACATAGATTACTATCTGCCCCGCGGGAAACCGCTTAATAAGGTTCTCAATCACCGGCAGCGACCAATAACTATTCCAGTCAGGGTAAGCGGCCTTCATGGCCACAATCAATTCCTGGTAATCTTCAATAGATAAATTGCCTAATTCTATGTGTTTGATGTCTTCCATAAATAGTAGTGTTAGTACCGTATCTCACTTATTATACATACCCAAATCGGGGTATATGCCCAATCCGGTTTCATGTATAATTTCGTTAAAAATCAAATATTACTTTATGAAAAAGCAATTACTTGTACTTATTACAACATTGGCAGTAACGGGTTTGTTCACTTTGGTGGCCTGTAAGAAAGACCCTGTGAAACCCCCAACCAACACCCCCACCACCGTATGCAGTGGGGGCAACCTGTGCTTTAAGCTGGATGGTACACAGGAGACTTATACAGCCGAATGGAGGAAACTTACTACCACGCCCACGCGTTACCGTATTTATTGGCAAAATGCCAATGGTTCTCAAAACATCGAAATGGATATGTATGGCACAACGGCAGGTGTTTATAATGTGAAGGAAACTGGACATGCCGCCAATGATGCCGGGTTCCAATATTGGCAAAATGGCGGAAAGGACATAAGGGGAATATCCGGTACAATAGAAATAACTGAAATAGATAATACCAATAACACGATATCTGGTAAGTTTACAATAAGCAGCATAGATAAGAACAACAGTGATGCCCCGCACGAGATTACAGAAGGGAATTTTGAGAACGTACCCCTGAAACCGTAGGCAATCAACCGGTGATTGAAAATAAAGCGTGTACCTCCGGGTATGCGCTTTTTTCGTTTGTGGCCTGTTACACACTCTGTGGGGCTTATCTTGAATTATCCGATGATATTTGCTAATATTACGTCCTAATTTTTCTGTACAAAATGATAAAAAGTACGATAGGGGAGCTGAAAATATCACCGATTAAAGAAGACGGGATGTTTGTATTCTTTAATGATTTCATCACCATCAACGGCAAAGTTTCCAAAGGCGACTCGGTAAAAGTATTCGTGAAACAATACGATAATAAAACGGGTACTTTTCAACTGGACAAAAACGAAGCCGCCAAAGCCGTACTGGTGGTGCGGGGCAAAGAAAAGCAGCACGACAACATTACCGGCTACGAAACATTGAATAAGCTGTATGACCATGTGTCTGTCCTGTACAGGGAGCATTTCTACTTTGGCGAAGCGAATTAAGCTACGGGTAATTTGATAGCAATATTCAAAAAGACGCTGCGGGTTGTGCTGTATTTGTTTGCAGCCAGTTTGGTGTATGTTGTATTGTGCAAATGGATCTTCCCGCCCATTACACTTACTCAAATTAATGCCATAGTAGAAGGACATGGCCTTAAACGGGACTATATCAGTTGGGATAAGATTCCAGATAATGTGAAGCTGGCTGCCATTGCCAGCGAAGACCAGCTCTTCATGCAGCACAACGGCTTCGACTGGAAATCGCTGGAAAAGAGCATGGAAGATAAACCTGCTAAGAAAAAGAAACGCAAACGTGCAAAGGGCACTGCCGCCAGCACCATCAGCCAGCAGACGGCTAAAAATGTATTCCTGTGGCAAGGGCAGGGTGTACTAAAGTATGTACGCAAGGGGTTCGAGTTTTTCTACACGGGATGTATAGAGCTGGTGTGGGGCAAAAAGCGAATAATGGAAGTGTACCTGAATGTAATAGAAATGGGTCCCGGCATATACGGTATAGAGGCCGCCGCCCAGGAATACTTTCACAAACCGGCAAAGAAGCTAACCAAGGCGGAAGCCGCACAGATAATAGCCTGTCTGCCCAACCCCAAAAGATTTACAGTGAAACCCATGAGCCGCAGGGTAGGCTGGCGTTACCCGCAAATCATGCGGCAGATGAACAATATGGATGACTATCCTGAAGTAAGGGAGCTATTGAAAGATTAATATCCTTAACGGTGCGGCTGACGCCTGCGCATTTTCATTTCGCGCTGCCACTGGTTGCCCTTTAACCAACCTAATACCAGGAACGCAATCATGCCACTGCTGATGAATCCTGCCAAAAACCATAGGAATGTTTCGAATGTATTTGTACTTTCCATATTGCATAGGTTTTAATCGAAATTATGTTAATCCGTATTCAGGCATTTGAATTCTAATCCACATCTGTTGAAAAGTTGATAAGAAAATATAATGTCAAATACGTAAACTCAACTGAGATGTATAACAACCGGGTAAAAATTTTGTTGGCAATTACTTTGTTGTTATGTGTAAATAATTGGTGTTTCGCAAACAGTGATACGACAAAGATTTATTTCCGACTTGATAATCCGGCGCTTGAACCCTCATCCATACACGCACTTGATTCGCTGCTGTACTCTGACGTTATTAATTCATCGCAGGAACTGTTGATAATCGGTTATGCAGACCACCTGGGTACCAACGAGTATAACGATGCATTATCTGCAGAACGTGCTAACAACGTAAAGGGCTACCTGCAATCAATGGGCATAGCGGAGAAAAATATCACACTGGTGACGGGCAGGGGAGAGGTGCCGCGCGACATAGAATTGCCCGACGGCTATGCTGCGGACAGAAGAGTGGATATTGTGGTATTGAGCGGTAAACCTAAACCACCAGTTGTGAGCAAGCAGAAGGTAGTGCAGCCGAAGGTGCTACAATCGCGGTATGCGATCAGGTTTAACAGCAATGTAGACCTGGATTCTATGCAATTTGTACCAGGGCAGTTGTTTGTGCTGGACAGGATATTCTTTCACACCGGC
>JACFNS010000020.1 GCA_019454705.1 Taibaiella sp.
CAAAACCCGATTATTATTAATGCTCTGCCTGCTCAGTCAGGGAATTACATTCTGACAGCAACAAAAAATAATTGTACTTCAATCGCTGATACTACCACTGTAGTAGTACACCCCACGCCGGCTACACCGGTTGCTAACAGCAACAGCCCACTATGTACGGGCGATTCATTAATCCTTACCGCTTCTAATGTGGCAGGGGCAACTTATAAATGGAACGGCCCGCTAGCCTTCAGCGCGGTTAGTCAAAACACAGGTATCGGCAATGTAGACACCCCTAACACAGGCAACTACATCGTAACCGCTACAGTCAACAATTGCATATCACTGCCTGACACTGCGATGGTTATCGTGTATGATGTGCCCATCGTTGACACTTATGCCTTTACGCATCCCTCTACCTGCGGTGGTAACGAAGGGACGATAAGCTTGTTTGGACTAAAGAACAACACAAACTATACCGTCAACTTCATGCACAACTCCATTGTACAAGCACCCCAAAACATCAGCACCAATGGCACAGGCAAGCTAACTATAAGCGGACTGGTAGCGGGAACATATTCTGGCATCGTCATCACTCAAAACAATTGCACATCTGACAGTATAGGGGCTATAACATTAGCCGACCCCAACGCCCCCGTTGTAGTTGCTTCTAACAACACACCCATATGCGAGGAAGACACACTCAAACTTTTCGCTACTGCCGACTCAGCAGGTGTAACCTGGAACTGGTCAGGACCTGTAAACTATAACAGCAATTCGCAAAATCCTGTTATAACAAATGCACTGCCAACTCAATCAGGTGCATATATCCTCACAGCAACAAAAAATAATTGCACTTCAATTGCTGATACTACAATTGTAGTGGTACACCCCACACCACTGCTACCTACGGCAAGCAATAATGGCCCATTGTGTTCAGGAAACACACTAAACCTTTTTGCTGACAGTCTGACCGGTGCAACTTATTCATGGACCGGGCCGCTGTCTTTCACATCGTCAGCTCAAAATCCTTTTATATCCAATGCACAACCTGCAATATCCGGTAAGTATTACGTGTTCGCCACTGTGAATGGCTGCATATCACCTACCGACTCTACTACAGTAACTGTATATCCGTTGCCTGCGCCTATAACAGGAGCTACTACGCTTTTCCATCCAACTACATGTAACGGCAGTGACGGTAAAATACTAATCAGCGGATTGAATGCAAATGCATCATACATAGTCAACTATCGGAAAAATGGTATAGCGCAATCTCCCGCAACAATCGCCACTAATAATTCCGGTGTATTAACTATACCTAATCTCACTTCGGGCAACTATTCAAATACGACTGTTACTTCAGCTAACGGTTGTACATCCGACCCATTGCCTTCCATGGTGCTTGCCGACCCTGTACCTCCCATAATTTCAACAACTGCATATGTGCACCCTACAACATGCCTGGGTAGCAACGGCAGCATTACATTATCCGGACTGCAGCAAGGCAATATGTACAAACTGATGTACCGTAAAGATTCTGTAGCACAAACACCAGTATCATTAACAGGCACTTCTTCCGGTACAATAACATTGACAGGATTAACCAAGGGATACTACGACAGCCTGCACGTAGAGATATACAACTGTTACTCTAACCTTGCAGGCTCAGTGACATTAAATGATCCAAATGCGCCTGTTGTTACAGCATCTGCCTTCTCACCAATATGCGAAGGAGCAAGCATCCTGTTGACAGGTGGGAGTGATTCTGCAGGGGTGATATGGTCATGGTCAGGCCCAATGGGCTTTAGTTCCTCTATACAAAATCCTGTAATAGCAGGTGCTATCCCTCTGCAATCAGGCATATATACTCTGTATGCTACCAAAAACAATTGCACATCCGCTACCGACACTGCGACAGTATTGGTACACCCCACCCCTGCAACGCCCGTAGCTTCGGACAACACACCGATATGTTCGGGCAGTACTTTGCAGCTAACCTCATCAACTGTAGCGGGCGCAACTTATGAATGGTCAGGGCCAAAATCTTTTTCGGCTTCATTACAATCACCTGCTATTACTAATGCTGATTCATCTCATAGCGGCAATTATATTGTGCGTGCTATCGTAAACAATTGTTATTCTCTGCCTGACACTACTGTAGCAGTAGTACACCAGGTTCCTGAAATAGATAGTGCTGAATATATGCACCCGATAACTTGCCATGGCACTGAGGGTAGTATTGTTTTAACAGGTTTGCTGGCAAACACAGCATATACCGTGCAGTACAATAAAAATTCATCTGCACAACCTTCACAACTTATTGTTACCAATACTTCAGGCAAGTTAGCTATTACAAGCTTGGGTGCGGGTATTTATTCAGGTATTACAGTTACCTTAAACAACTGCACATCTGACTCTGCAGCGACTATACAATTGGTTGACCCTAACTCACCGGTCGTAGCGACTAACAATAATACACCCATTTGCGAGGGTGATACATTGAAGTTGTTCGCCTCTGCCGACTCCAGCGGTGTTACATGGTCGTGGACGGGGCCATTGAGCTTTAGTTCCACAACTCAAAACCCGGTGATTTCTAATGCACTACCTACACAATCGGGGATGTATATGCTTACGGCTACAAAGAATAACTGCACATCTGAAGCAGACACAACTGTAGTTATCGTCCATCCAACACCGGTAACCCCCTTGGCCAACAATAACAGTCCATTGTGCGCGGGTTCCATGTTGCAACTGATATCCTCCACTATACCGGGTGCTACATACTACTGGACAGGCCCTCAATCGTTCAGTTCCTCTGCACAAATGCCTGCCATTACTAATGCCGACACATTCCATTCAGGAGATTATATTGTGTATGTGACAGTCAACAATTGTCCTTCGTCCAAAGACACTACATCTGTAGTTGTACACCATATACCTGAAATAGATACGTTTGAATATACTAATCCTACCACCTGCGCCGGCACACAAGGTACTATTACACTGAAAGGCTTAAGAAGCAACCTGTTGTACACGGTAGATTTCAATCGAAATGGCTCAGCCCAGGCTCCCAAAAATATCAATACAAGCAGTACAGGAGACCTGATAATTACGGGCCTGAATGCCGGGGTATATTCAGGCATCAGGGTAACACTGAATAACTGCACATCGGATTCCATACCCCCCATAATACTCAACGACCCTAACGCACCAGGCGCATACGCATCAAACAATACTGCCATCTGCCAGGGCGATACATTACAGCTGACAGCCACAGCCGACTCAACAGGTGTAAGCTGGCAATGGGGTGGCCCTTCATCTTATAGTTCCACCACGCAAAACCCTTCAGTGCTCAATGCACTGCCGGTTATGTCAGGCACTTACACGCTTACTGTTACCAAAAACAACTGTATATCAATAGACACGACTACTGTTATTGTCCATCCGACACCTCCCACACCTGTTGCAGTTAGCAATTCACCGCTCTGCTCAGGCGACACACTGTTACTTATTGCTCCCATTGTTGCCGGCGGTACTTATTCTTGGACAGGGCCAAAATCGTTTACCACATCATCTCAAAACCCATCTATTAATTCAATAGACACAACACATAAAGGCAATTATATCGTCACAGTATCTGTCAATGGATGCCTGTCGTTGCCAGATACTGAAGTTGTCAGTATCTATCACCTGCCTGCCATTACCGGCACGGCATACGGGCATCCGGTTACCTGTGGGGGTACGCAAGGTTTTATATCTTTATCAGGGCTGGTACCTAATTCTACATTTGCTGTTACCTACAAGAAAAATGGCACACCACAATCGCCTGTTTTTATCGCATCTAATAGTTCAGGAGTATTAATTATGACTGGATTGAATGCCGGAGTATATGACAGTATACGTGTAGCTGTGCAGCATTGTGCTTCTAACATTGCAGGGCCATTTACGCTGCAAGACCCCAATGCTCCTGCTGCATTCCCGTCTAACAATACAGATATATGCCAGGGCGACACACTGATACTTTACGCAAGAAGCGATTCGTCTGGTGTTACCTGGTCGTGGACAGGACCATTGAGTTTCACATCCACATTGCAAACCCATGTATTGCTAAATGCTCAGCCGGCACAATCAGGCACCTATTTCCTGACGGCTACTAAAAACAATTGCTCATCTGCGCCGACGCCTACCAATGTGATTGTGCACCCAACTCCTCCGGTACCGGTAGTCAATTCAAACAGCCCCCTCTGCCCGGGTGATCTATTAAACCTGTTTGCCCCCAACATAGCCGGGGCATCCTACCAATGGACTGGACCTTTAAGTTTCAGCGATACAGGTAGCTCTCCAACACTGCCTAATGCGCAGCCGGTCAATTCAGGCACATATTCAGTTATCATGACTATTAATGGCTGTATATCGCCTGTAGGTAGCGCCAATATCGTAGTCAACACAACACCATTGGCACCGGTAGTACAGCCCTGGGTATATTACTGCGTAGACGACACCGCACAGTCACTCTCTGCGGTTGGCGCCAACTTGCTTTGGTACACAACTGCCACAGGTGGAACAGGTACACCGTTTGCACCGGTACCTGCTACCAATATTCAAGGTGTCAGCACATGGTACGTTAGCCAGGTGGTAAACGGCTGTGAAGGGCCACGCTCTAGAATAGATGTTTTGGTACGCCCCCTGCCCACACGACCTTTAGTAACACCGGCCATTGTATATTGCCAGGACGCACCAACAGCACCACTTACAGCAACAGGCACATCACTGCTGTGGTATACTGTACCGATAGGCGGTACCGGCATCATTAACGCGCCAGTGCCATCATCTGCCACAGCAGGCCTGTTCAAATGGTACGTTTCACAGACAGATGTGAACGGCTGCGAAAGCAAACGTGATTCTGTAGAGGTAACCATCAACCCTGTTTTCAGGGCAGATATACGGGTGGATAAGGATACAATATGCGTAAACGACGACATCGTTGTTTACAACAACAACACAACCATACCGGCATCCTCCCTTACCTGGAACTTTGATGGCGCAGATGTTATTTCGGGCGATAGCAGCGGGCCCTATGTATTGAGCTACAATACACCCGGTGTTAAGTACATCAAACTAGCCGTGAATAATACTGACTGTGACGAAGACGACTCTTTAAGCGTATATGTAGCGCCATTACCTGACGGAACTTTCAGTATTACTAAAGACGGATGCGTAGACGGTAGTATTGAACTGAACCCATTATGGAAGCAAGGCGTGGCATACCAGTGGTCTTTAGATGGTGGTAGTATTACAGACAGCACCAACGGTACATACAAGGTTACATGGACAGTACCTGGCAACAAAATCATAGTATTGATTGTGTACTCCGACCTAGGCTGCTCATCAGGACCTTACACCGCCTACACTACAATACACGACAAGCCGGCAGTATCTATTGACTATGTTAGCAGTTACAATGTTTGTGCTGAAGATACCATTGTTCTGCGCGCTACTGATAGCACAGGTCTGCAATACCAATGGTTGGCAGGCAGCAGGTTGCTGCAATCTGATGGGCCACAGGCATTAGCCATAGTAGCCGGCACCGATAAAATAATACTGACCGGTACCGATGAATGGGGTTGCCGCAATACAGATTCCGCTGATGTAACGGCGCATACCTGTTGCGAAATCACAGTACAAAATGCCTTTAGTCCCAACAATGACGGACTGAATGACAGGTTCCGCATCATCACCAATGGCAACCAGCGCATAGGTACATTCATCATTGTCAACAGATGGGGGCAGAAAATTTTTGAAACCAATGACGTAAAAACAGGTTGGGATGGTACCCACAATGGAAAACCACAAGTGATGGACACCTACTACTATTATATCAAATACACCTGCACCAGCAGTGAGGTGTTTGAAAAGAAAGGAGAGGTGGTATTATTGAGATAACCATAACTTAAACTCATGCAATAAAAAACGGGCAGCAATTATGCTGCCCGTTTTTTATTTCTTCAGCGGTTTGGCTACCGCATCAAATTTGGTAGTGATGGTAAATACTGTAGCTGAATCGGGCGCCGTATAGAAATGCCCCTGCAGCCTGAAGTACATTGAATCACGGAGGAAATAGTCTTTCAGGTTTTCGTCCGATGTAATCATATCCAGCGCACGGAGGCCTTTGGGTATATCAAAATAATATGCGGCCTGTACCTCGGGCAAGCCTGTAGCCGATACAAACAACCAAAGCGAGTCCACCATATCAAAGGTTTGAGATGAGGGGGTGTTTATTTCCAGTTTCATTTCTGATAGTTGCGCCTCGGTTATCAGTTCAGAGCTGGTATTGTATTGCTTGATGTACTCCTCCGATTTAGTTTCTACCCCTATAGCAGGTATTGATGTGGTAAGCCCCTGCGAAGGTATGGGTGGATTACCCGGTAGCCCCTGTACATTTACCTGTTTTGTATGAGGTACAGAAAATTTCACTTCAACCAGGTCCTCCAGCTTTTTGGTACATGCCGACAGGACCAAAAGGGCAAAGGAAATTGCTGTAATTCGTTTCATATTTGTATGTATATAAAAACAAAGGTAATATAATTAGTTCAATGTTCAGGTGTAATTGGGCTCCTTTACGTACCTTTGCGCCTCTGTTTATGCAGTCGGGCAAATCCATAGCATTTCATACACTGGGCTGCAAGCTCAACTTCTCCGAAACGTCTACACTGGGGCGGATGATGGAGCAGGAGGGGTTTGTAAAAAAGCCATTTGACGAAGAGGCAGATGTGTACGTCATTAATACCTGCTCGGTAACGGACAATGCAGATAAGGAGTGCCGCCAGATAGTGCGCCGCATACAACGCCGTGCACCTGAGGCTATGGTGGTAATAACAGGCTGTTATGCACAACTAAAACCTGAAGAAATAGCAGAAATTGAGGGCGTAGATCTGGTATTGGGCGCGGCTGAAAAGTTTAACCTGCCTCGCCACTTGCACCAGCTTACCAAGAGCAAGGCACGTGCCGAAATATATAGCTGCGATATAGAAGCGGTTGAGGGTTTTCATAGTTCATATTCTGTTAATGACAGAACGAGGGTATTCCTAAAAGTACAGGACGGCTGCGACTACAATTGTAGTTTCTGCACTATACCACTTGCACGGGGCCACAGCCGCAGCGACAGCATTGAGGGCGTACTGGCCAATGTATGCGAGCTGGCACAGACTGGCACCAAAGAGATAGTGCTGACGGGCATCAACCTGGGCGACTTTGGCAAAGGCACCAACGGTGGTAAAAAACGCGAAGAATCGTTCCTTGAATTAATACAGGAATTGGACAAAACTGAAGGCATAGAACGCTTCCGTATATCATCTATAGAGCCCAACCTGCTGACGAACGAAATAATAGAATTTGTGGCCGGGAGCAGGAAGTTCATGCCACACTTCCATATACCATTGCAAAGCGGCAGCAACAAGATATTAGGCATGATGCGCCGCCGCTACCAGCGCGAGCTATATACAGACAGGGTGGCGAGAATCAAAGAACTGATGCCCCACTGCTGCATTGGGGTGGATGTAATTGTAGGTTTCCCCGGCGAAACGGAGGAAGATTTCAGGGAAACTTACGACTTTTTGCACGGGTTGGATATATCTTATTTGCATGTATTCACCTATTCGGAGCGTGCCAATACCCTGGCTCTGGATATAGAGCCTGTAGTGCCTCAGCACATACGCAACGAACGCAATAAAATGCTGAGGAACCTATCATATAAGAAAATGGAATATTTCAACCAGCTACACTCCGGCCAGCAAAGGCCTGTATTGTTTGAGAGCGCCGGCAAAAACGGTATGATGGAAGGCTACACTGACAACTACATCAAAGTGACGGTACCCTATACTGAAGTATGGGCCAACCAGGTTATTAACCAGTTGTTATAATTCACATTAAATTTATTGCATTGCATCAATTTTATACCTTAACCCCGGGTTAAGGGTGATTAATTTTTGTTAAGTATTTTATTGTTTTTAAAAAAAATGTTAAATTGGTAACAGTTTACAATTGTATGGCATAATTGTCTGCTATTCAAGTTATGCAGAGAATACAGACAGTAGTAAACTTTAATCATCAGACTAACTTAAATTTTATGAGAAACAGAATTTTACTTGCATTATTTATCCTGGCAACTTTTGGCGTAAGGGATGCGAAAGCACAATGCTCTACAACTTATGTACCTGCCATGACATGTGCATACGGCGATTTGATTAACAGTTTCACATTAAACAGCATTACATCTACAGGTAATGGAAGCGGTTGTGCCAGCAATGCTTATGGTTTTTATACAACGCCTACGTGGTTGCTGGTGCCGGGCACTACATACAGTTGGTCAGCCACAGTGGGTGGCGGCAGCTGGAGCCAGGGATTTGGCGTATGGATAGATTTTAATAATAATGGCGTGTTTGAATCCAGCGAAGGCGCAGTTTCATCAGGCACCTCTACCACGCCCAGCGGTTCTATAACTATCCCTGCCAACGCGGGCGGGCAGGTACGCATGCGTACACGTTGTTCTTATGCATATACTTTTAGCACTAGCGACCCTTGTACTGATTATCACGGCTTTGGCTGGGGAGAGACAGAAGATTACATTGTTACAATCTGTAAGGCTCCAACCATAGATGTGCAGCCAAAAGACACTTTTGCATGTGATGGTGGTGGTGCAGCATTCATGATTGCTGCTACTAATGCCGGTAGCTACCAGTGGCAACAAAATGCAGGTTCGGGCTGGACAAATGTCACAAACGGAACTACTTTCAGCGGGGCCACATCATCTACACTGTCTATTTCAAACGCGCCCTCTACTATGAACCTTGCTTCATTCCGTTGCATAGCCATAGCGTCATGTGCCAATAATGTAAGGGATACATCTGAGCCCGCTGTCTTAACTATACTTCCCAATACCGAAATAGTAGGTCAGACAATTAATGACACTTCCTGCATTGGCTTGCAAACACGTTTATTCGTAAAAAATGACGGCGTAATAATAAACAGGAGGTGGCAGATATGGAGTGATAACGACAACATGTTTGTAGACATAACCGGTAATCCTTTTGTAAATATGGGTGATACCCTATTGATTCAAAACATTCCAGATACGCTGAACGGTGCATTAATACGCTGCATAGTAGAAGGTGTATGCGGATGGGATACGACCAAGCAAATACCACTCGTAGTAAATGCAGTACCAGAAGTTATTACAGCTCCATCAGATGTCACCTTGGATCCCGGCCAGGTGGCTACCTTCCAGGTTGTTGCAGCAGGTGTTGGTGTACACTATCAATGGCAGGCAGGTTATAATGATAGTTTTGCCAATATTAATGATGGTGGTATTTATAAAGGTGTGAAAACTGACAGACTTACTGTGTATGGTGTATCGCGCGTGCAAGATGGGTTCCAGTTCAGGTGCATTGTAAAAGGTAGCGGTAGCTGCGCAGTAGAGCCCGACACAAGCAACTTTGGTGTACTGTATGTGAACCCCGCAGTATCTGTACAGGAAATGGCATCTGCTAATATCGTAACAGTATTCCCTAATCCGGTTTCAGGCAACGAAATAATTGTTCGGGCTGAACATAACAGCCAATTTGTAGCTGGCGAATATAAAATAGTGGATAAGCTGGGCAAAGTGGTAAGTACAGGTAAACTAAACCCAACCGGTAACACAACTGTAAACATCAGTAACCTTGCCAGCGACATATATACCGTACAGGTGTACGATGAAAACAATGTCAAATCACGTGCAGTCAGGTTTACAAGATTATAGTATCAATATATTTATCTTATTAAATAAAAGAGAGGCTACATAATGTAGCCTCTCTTTTTATTAGCTATCAGTTATACTTATGTTAATTTAATTTAATTTAACTGCTTTTTAATGTTCTAAATCGTCAGCTATGGCTACAAAACCCTAAATTGATATACGAAATATAATTAAACTATCATGTAAACATCTAAGATTATGTCTTTACAAAAAATATATGCTCTGTGCATATTCTCTGCACTTGGTATAAGCGCGGCAGCACAAACTACATGTGAAATAACCGGCACTACACCCGGCGAAGCTTGTTTCGGCACGAGTGGCACTGTGAGCGCAACAGGCAAGCCAGGTAACACTATAAAATGGTATGACCAAATGACAGGCGGCAACCTTTTGCATACAGGGGCTACATACACAGTAAATAATGTAACCACACCTTCAGTTTATTATGCAGAAGCATCAGACGGTGGCGTTATAGTGCAGGACAGTATCAATACACTTACTCCCAACAACGGGCAGGCGGGTGCTTATTTCGATTGCAAACCCCTAACCGATATGAAAGTAACCGGTTTCAACTTTGTGCCCCGGTCTTCAGCGACATTCACAGTCAGTATATATTTCAAAACAGGCACCTTTGTAGGCTCTGAAACAAACAGCAGCGCATGGACATTGTTAGGCACCTCATCCAGCTTCAGCGCGACAGCTAATGTACTCACTAACATACCATTGAGCCTATCACAACAACTTACAGCTAACCAAACCTATGCCTTTTATGTAATAGCATCAGGAGGTACGCTTGGATATACTAACGGCACCACACTTGGTGCCATTGTAACATCCAACAGCGATATAGAAGTATACCAGGGCAAGGGCTCCGGTGGATTGTTTTCATCCTCCCTGTTCACAGTCAGGACATTTTCGGGTACTATCCGCTACGAAAAAGGTTCTATGTGCGTGAGCCCCCGCGTGGGTGTGCCATTAACCACCATTGACTACACCGAGGTTACAGGGCAGAAAACTGTAGACAGTACTTGCAAAGGATTGCCTACTAACTTGTACGTTGCTACCAAGGGAGATATACTTAATTACAAATGGCAGATATACGACCAATCATCGATGAGCTTTGTAGATATTACAAGTATGCCTTTTGTTAACAATGGAGACACTTTGTATGTCCTCAGCTCTGAAGATACGCTGAACGGCGCTATAATCAGGTGCATCACCGAAGGCAAATGTGGAGATGACACCTCGGCAGACATGACAATGGTGGTATCTCCGTTACCATCTTTTGTTACACCACCACAAGACCAAACACATGAACAGGGTGAAACAGCAATCTTCTCTGTTACAACAGCGGGGGTGGGCATCAGCTACCAGTGGCAGGTTGGGTACAACGAATCATTTGCCAATATTAATGATGGCGGCATATACCAAGGCGTAAAAACTAATAAACTGACTATTTCCGGAGTATCGCGCGCACAAGACCAATTCCAGTTCAGGTGTATCATAAAAGGGAGCGGCAGTTGTGCTACAGAACCTGATACCAGCAACTTCGGAGTATTGTATGTTAACCCTCCTGTATCTGTCAATACTACCAATCTTGATGCAGGTATCGCACTCTACCCCAACCCTGCCGGCGGCAATGACATAATAGTTAAGCAATCGGCGAATGGAAATATAACCGGGTACAGGATTACTGATAAACTGGGTAGGATAGTTGGTGCAGGCAATACACAGCATACAGGCATTACACATATTAATATAACCAACCTGGCACCGGGAATATATACCTTACATGCGATAAGCAAGGAAAATACAACCACTGATGTAATTCGGTTTACAAGATTGTAACAATACAACTAACATAAAAATAGCTGCGCTTTACGCAGCTATTTTTATGTTCCTATATACCCTAATCAAAAAATGACAGGGATACTATTGTTATTGTGATAATCAATAATCGGCTGGTATGGGCCAAACTTGTGTTGGAATTCTGAAAAAGTATCAGCGAATGGGCCTCTGTCATAGTCGATAGGTTTATATTTCATTACCGGGTAATTGTCCACATTCCTTTTCAATGGCCGCTCATGTATCCTGTCGTCATTTACAAATGCAGCTACATCAATAGCTTCATGGTCGCTCAGGAATGGCTTATCCCATGTTGCTTTTTTATCGGGCATATTAGCCTTTATAAATTTTGCCATCTTGATAACCCTATGCATGCTCGAGCCTGAGGCGTAACTATCATCACCCCATAGCGGCGGATATATATATCCTGATGAATCGGGTTTCCACACCCCCTGCCCTTTGGTACCATGACATTCGCTGCAATGCAATGCATATATCCTGGCTCCGTTTTCTACATCGGCTGCCCTTGCAGGATAATCAAGTTCCAGTGCTCCGTCCCCATACACACGCTCGCCTGCCGGCACACCTGCCGATACCCATTTGACATAGCAGGCCATCGCCACCAGCTCTTTGCTGCCCAGCGGCAGGCCTACGCCGTTATGAGGACGTTCTATGCAATTATTGATGCGTTCTTCCAGGGTAAGTATCCTGTTTTCCCTGCCACGATACTGCGGGTACCGGCCATGTGTGCTGAAAAAATTGAGCCCGAAAGGGCGGGTACCGGCATCCAGGTGGCAGTTATTACAAGACATTTTGTTGTTCAGATTTTTGCTGACAATACCATCCGGGCCTATATAATATGGAGTATTGACTACCAGCTCCCTTCCATACCGAATCATTTCACCAAGTTCATTATCCGGAATATCGGCTGTATCAGGCGGAGTATGGATTTTTTGTGTTGTGTCATCCGTTTGGGCAAATTGTTCTGCATCCCCACATCCTGCAATGACAATTGATGACATTACAACAACAGATACTATAAAAGACAATAAAACTAAAGACTTCATATTATTAAAGAGCCGGGGTTTTAAGCCGGCTTTAGAAAACATCTAAGTTAAGGGAAAAACAAGAATTTAAGGAAGTATAGCATAGCCCGTTTGATTTTGATATGGCTGACAGATGCAGTATATTAAAGCAATAAATAAGGTTATGAAAAAAAAGATATACTGTATTGCATTACTGATTATTTGCTTGCAATGCAAAATGTGGGGCCAGGTATTGCCCAAAGATTACGATACATTGAATTACAGGTTGGTAGGGTTCTCTGTACCTGAGAACAAACAAGCAACGGATTATTTGCTTGAAGTGCATGAATACTTTCCCCAAGACGTTGGAGGGTACGAATCAAAACCGTTATTCGAAATAAAACATCCAACTCATAGAATAATAACAACTGTCCCGGAGTTTGGCAAAAATTATATGTGGCGGATAAAGTACTTGAAAAAAAAGAAGTCAATCGACTCAACTGATTATCACTTTTTTTCTACGGGCTATTCCCCGGTTATTGATACCAACAAATACCGGTTGAGGATTATCGACAGTGCCGTAGAAAACCCGGGTATATATGTCATGTTAGACTTTATATCGGTGATTTACGATTTACAAGGCAACCCTCTCTGGTATTTACCCGAGTTACCTGTTGAAACTGATATCAATAAACAAACCAGGGACCTTAAGCCAACACAAGACGGCACATTTACTACAGTGTCCGGGTTAGGAGCCTATGAGTTTGACTATAATGGCAACCTGATATGGAAAGCACCCAACGATGGCAAAGTAAGTGGTGAAAAATCCGAATCATACCATCATGAATTCACAAAATTGTCTAATGGCAACTATATGGTATGTGGCACTAAATCTACATTAAAAAAATTACCTGCCGGCCCCGGATTAGAAGAATTAAGGAAACGAAAAAAAGTAGAATTGCACGATGACGGCAATTACTACATAAATGTAAATACTGGTACACTCATAGAATATGACAGTAAGGGCAATGTAGTATGGAAATGGTTGTCTGAAAACTATTTTTCAGATGACTATTTTTTCAAAAAGAAAATAAGCGGCCCCGGTGTCCACCTGGGTATGCACTTAAATGGTTTTGAATTTGACGAAAAAAACAAAGTAATCTATTTAAGCTTCAGAAATACCAACCAGATTGTAAAAATCGAATATCCTTCGGGTAAAATTTTACAACAATACGGGCAAGACATAAAAGATACTAGTGCTAATGAAAAACTATTTTATGGCCAGCATTGTATTCGAAAATCAAAAGATGGTAAGCTTTACCTGTTTAATAATAATACCGAAGAATTCAACCACGGCAAAGCAGATGTAGAGTCACAAAAAAATGTATCGTATGTATCAGTTTTCGAAGAGTCTGCTACAGCGCATGGTGGAATAAGAAAAATATGGGAGTTCTCCTGTGATATTGATTCAAATGCATCGGCGGGTGCAGGCCCGGGAGGCAGTACATACATGCTGGAAAACGGTGCCATATTAGTGGGTATGGGTGGGGTCAGCCGGATCTTTATTGTTAGTCCTGAAAAAAAAATAATCTGGAATGCCATACCCGAATTAAGCAATGACAATATGAAAACCACACATCCTATGAGACAATATCGTGCAAGCTATATCAATACAAATGAACTTGAAAAATATATATTTAGCCCATAAATACAGGCTTAATTAAAGGCAATTACTTATAGAAAAGACTTGAAATAAAACTGTGTTGTGTCAAACAATTGTTAAATATTTTTCTTATTTTGCTTTGTATACTTTAAAAAATAATGAATATCCCTAATAGTAAATAATATGAAAAAAATCAACCTGTACTTGATGAGCCTATGCCTTTTACTTGGTATAGGTGTGAAAGCTCAGACCACAATCCTGAGCGAAAACTTTAGCTCAGCTTCCGGAACTACTCCTCCTACGGGTTGGGTGCAAAATTTCATTTCGGGCTCAACCAGTAATACCTGGTTTTTCAACAACCCCGGGGGCAGGACATTAACTTCCCCGATTTCGTCACCGGCAGCGGTATTTGACAGTGACTATTTAGGGTATTATGCATATTTCCATAATGTCGCCCTGGAGTCGCCATCGATGAACACAACCGGCAAAACTGTAGTACGGCTGAAATTTGACCATTACTTCTATAGGACCTACAACAGTTTTGACTCTGTTGCAGTAGAAGTTTATAATGGCAGTACATGGAATTATGTATGGTCTAGCCGGTCAACCAGCACTATTTCCGGCAACATTGACTTAGACATAAGCGCCCATGCAGCTAACAAAAGCAGCACAAAGGTCAGGTTCAGGTTTGTGGGAGATTATAGCTGGTACTGGATA
>JACFNS010000517.1 GCA_019454705.1 Taibaiella sp.
CAGCAGTACTGTGGCATTCGTAATAGTTATATATTTAGTTTGTTCCCTATTTAGTCATTTTGATATACAGATTCATAGCACTTTTCATACGTATAGTTGTAGCAGTCATTTCAAGTATATCCCATGTACCACCGCCAGATAATACATTGTAGTTTCCACCGGTTTTGTTGAATACAATATTGGTATTGCTGTTTGACAATACATAAGTTGCTTCTTCTGTATTATGGTTAGTTCCATCAAACGTGATGTCAAATTTTACAGATCCCCCAGTTGTTGAGTTAGCTGTGGCTTTAAATGTTGCGGCCATAGGTGCTGTAATAGTAGCACTATCATAGATTTCTAACTTCCAATCACCATGTACAGCATTTGTGTTATTTGTTGGAGTATTATTTGTTGGTGTTGTAGAGGTGGGCTCAGGATTGCTGGTAGTTTTGTTGCAGGCTATAGCAAGTAAACAAACCAGGCTTAATGCAAGTACGCTTCTTATCATAATCGTTAAGTTTAGGCTGCAAAGATACTTGCCCGGTATGCCATCTATATACCATTAGGCGGGTATATTTACATCAGTGTCAATACGTAAAGAGCGTATTTATATTATTCTTTGCATATAATCATATTAACTTTGCACCCGTATGTTCTCAGAAGAAGATATCAGGAAACAGGCTATAGAAACCATTGAACTGCAGGCCGAGGCCATTGCCACCTTGCAAGAGTATGTCAATACAGCATTTATTGACGTGGTAAAGCTGGTGCACCATTCCGTAGGCAGGGTGGTGATAACAGGCATTGGCAAGAGTGCGGTAATTGCACAGAAAATGGTTGCCACGCTTAATTCAACAGGTACGCCCGCCCTCTTTATGCACGCCGCCGATGCCATTCATGGCGACCTGGGTATGGTGCAGCCTGATGATGTAGTGATGATTATCTCCAAAAGCGGCTCCAGCCCTGAGATTAAAGTACTTGTGCCTTTCATCAAAAACTTCGGCAATCCCGTAGTAGCTATCTGCGGCAACGAGCAATCGTACCTGGCCACTCATGCTGATTATTTCATTAATACTACGGTGGCCAAAGAAGCCTGCCCCAACAACCTGGCGCCCACTACAAGTACTACCGCGCAATTGGTAATGGGTGATGCGCTGGCTGTATGCCTGCTGAGCATGAAAGGGTTTTCTGCGGAAGATTTCGCGCGTTTCCACCCCGGCGGAGCATTGGGCAAGCGCCTCTACCTGCGTGTGGGCGACCTGAGCAAACAAAACCAATCGCCCAGAGTGCATATCAATGCGGGCATAAAAGAAATTATCTATGAAATATCCAGCAAGCGCCTGGGTGCTACCGCTGTGGTAGATGACGCCGGAATGTTGATGGGCATAGTAACCGACGGTGACATCCGCCGTATGCTCGAGAAACACGACAGTACTTCCGGGCTTACTGCAAAAGATATATTAACACCCTCACCCAAAACCATAGATGAGCAGGAACTGGCGGTAGAAGCGCTGGAACTGATACGCAACCATAATATTTCGCAGGTAGTGGTTACCAACAACGGTAAGTATTCAGGTTTTGTACACCTGCACGATTTAGTAAGAGAGGGGTTGATTTAAGTATAATATCCAGCCCTAAAAAGTCCAGACATTTG
>JACFNS010000518.1 GCA_019454705.1 Taibaiella sp.
CTGCTGGAACGCAATTATTGGAAGAATTATAAGCAGGCAGGGCCTTTCATTCATACTGTAATAGACTCCATTGGGTACATCTATTACAGCAGCTTTGAGGATAAAATTACCGATGAACACCTGGATATTATCATCGAACCACTGCGGGAGGACAGCAATATCCGGGGCGTGATATTTGATATACGGGATAATAAGGGCGGCGATATCAATAATGCCTTCACCCTGCTGAAACGTATGGGTGTGGATACCAGTTTTAAACTATCGGCTGTATTATTTAAAGCATTTTATAAAAAGGGCCCTGAAAGGGGAGACTTTACCGAAGCGCAAACCAGTTATATAGAACAAAGTGACAAAGTGAAATTCCCCAAACGCTTTGTATTGCTTACTAACAGGACTACAATGGCTGAAGCAGCCCTTTTCGCGACCGGGGCCAAAGGGTTTACCAATGTCAAGGTGATGGGAGATACCACGGGCGGCCGAGCCGGGCGGATAGTAGGCGCTGAGCTGCCCAATGGCTGGATACTGGAATACCCGGCATCCTACTTTACTACTGATGACGGACGAAACCTGGAGGACGGGGTATTGCCCGATAAAACCGTCCATACCACCCTGGCCGACGAGGCACAGGGAAAAGACGCCATCCTGGACGCAGCCCTTGAAGAAATCAAGTCGTTTTAACCCCCGGCTCCATATTTTTTTGCAAATGACCTGTTAAGGGCTTTTTTCTGAAAAAGGAAATATATAGCTTTAAGTATAAATTAACTTTTTAGAAATTATGAAATCAACAGTGTTACTGGCTGCGCTTGCCTTAACGGTGGCCTCCTGCTCAAAAGACGGTGAGAAAATTGCCGATTGCAGAACTTGCGGTGAAATGAAGATTATAGTTGATCTAAAGCACCACAATAAAATGATTGATAGCGGTATGGTGTATATCAAGTACAACACTACTGATAAAGCTACAACCTATGATGATTCAGCTGTTGTGGTAAGAACTCCAACAGCAGTGTATGAGGCTACATTCTACCAAAAAAAATTCGGTAGTTACTATGTATTCGCAAAAGGATTTGACAAGTCGCTACAACAAACAGTAGAAGGAGGTGTTCCAGTTGCAATTAGTAATGACTATGCTCAAACAGGTTATGTATTGACTGTTCCTGTTACAGAGCCGGGGCATTAATTCATTGTTAGTAGTATTCAATCCCGCTACAAATCTTTTGTAGCGGGATTTTCTGTTTCAGCAGTCATGTTATCTGCTTGTTAATGCCTTGCAAACAGGTGGTTAACAAAGTTGCAAAGTTATTGTTAACAGTTCTGCGTTTAGATATTTGAACTATCAAACTGTAATCTATGACAAACAAACACTGCATTATCTTACTTGCGCTTACAGGCTTTGGGAATGTGTTAAAAGCACAGAGCCCAAGCGGCAACTCCGTACAAACCACCAGCCTCGAAATGGCTGAAGTGGTAAGTGCCAGTTTTTTTGCGCCCGGCAGCGGTGCTCCGCAATCTGTAGAGCTACCTATGAGCGGGACCAACGCTATGTCTGAAGGTATTGAAAGCCCTGAAATCGAAGTGACACTACAGTGTACAGCAGACTTCGACATAAGTGTTGCTTCTTCCTCAGAGT
>JACFNS010000021.1:0-9711 GCA_019454705.1 Taibaiella sp.
AATGCTACGGCATGGGAGCAGGATTTGGTATTCAACCAGGGGGAGCATATACTGGTGCAGGGGCCATCGGGTTCGGGCAAAACATTATTCATCAATACACTCTACGGCCTGCGCAAAGACTTTGCAGGAAAAGTGCATTGGAGTTCCTTCAACCTGAAAGAGCTGACAGCTATGCAGCTATCGCAACTGCGGGCGGCGTCAATTAGTATAGTATTCCAGGATATGCGCCTGTTTCCGGAACTGACTGTATGGGAAAACATAGACATCAAACGCCGCATTACCGATACGGTTACCGGCTACGATGCTGAGCAATGGCTGGAGCGATTGGGCATGGGCAATAAACTGGACGTGGAAGTAAGTCAACTTTCTGTCGGCGAACAACAACGTGTGGCCATAGTACGCGCCCTATCACAACCATTTGAATGGTTGCTGCTGGATGAACCATTCAGTTATCTCGACTTTTTCAACAGGCAAAAAGCCATAGCACTGATTAAAGAAGTGGCGGGTTTTACACGCGCGGGCATCATCGTTACATCGGTAACTGCCAATGAAGATTTTGTGTACGATAAAAAAATGCTGCTGTGAAACAAAGGCCGCGCAGGGTGATATTACGCAAGCTGTTGCTGCGCCGCCGTGGCAACAAGCGGCTGTGGCCTGCACTGCTATCGCTATGCATGGGCACGGTGATACTGCTGTACGCTATCATTCTCTACGCGGGGTTTCGGGATGCCCTCTCCGGCAAATATGATAAGAGCAGCATTGATGGCACGTACCTCACCATCAGCAAACAGATAGATGCCGACCAGGAAATCACCAAACAAAAACCCGCACTCTTCAGCAATACGGAGATACGCGCCCTCGGCAGTCTGCCCGTAGTGCAGGATATCGGCATGTTTACCTCTGCACGTTTCCCGGTAGAGGTGGGTTTTAGAGGAGATAGCCTGGAATTTTCAACACGGCTGTTTATCGAGTCGGTACCCGACAGGTTTATTGACGACAAACCCCTGGACTGGTATTGGCAATACACCACTAAAGAAGTGCCTGTTATTGTTTCTACAGAATTCCTGAACCTGTACAACTATGGCTATGCGCCTAACCAGGGCGTGCCGCAACTGACCAGGGGCACCATACAAACCCTGCGCTTCACCCTGAAAGTTGGCACAGGTAACGATGCGGCGGAATACACTGCACGTGTAGCGGGCTTCTCGCACCGTATCAGTTCTATACTGGTGCCGCAGTCTTTTATTACATATGGCAACCGGCATTTCGCACCGCAGCAACAGGAGCCGCAACCTGCGCGGCTAATACTGAAAGTCACAGACCCGTCGAGCTACATGCTGGGGCAATACCTGGGCGAAGCAGGTTACGAAACCAACAACGAACTGTTGCGTGCCAACCGTATGCGTACGCTGTTATATGGTATCACACTTGGCATGAGTCTGTTGGCTGTAGTGCTGTTATTGATGGGGCTATCTGTCTTCACCTTGTTTACTGAACTGACCATCGCCCGTGCACAGTACAACCTGCAACTGCTGGTAGAACTTGGTTACAGCCCGCGTTTCCTCAGCAGGTTTATTTTCCGGCGGTATGTATTTATTGTTCTTGGGGTAATGACCGCAGCAGGCATAGCTGCCATATACGCACAGGTGCAAACTGCTAAAGCCGCCCTCGAAATGGAACTCTACATCGCCCGCTTCCCCGGCTGGGAGGTGTGGGTGGCATTGGGTATTGTTACTGCTGTATTACTGCTACTGGTGAAGCGGAAGATTGATAAGGGGGTGCGGTAGAATCCCCAAAAAATCCCAAACGCCAAACACCACCGTATAAATAATTCTTCCTTGGAAGAATGTACCCTGTGAACACAGGGCGGAGGATGTACACTCGCGTGTGTCCTACGCATATATCCCGCTTGAGACAGACAATAAAAAAAGGGGGCAAGCCCCCTCAAAAAACTAATTACTTACTACTTACATTCTACGCCATCTGCGTCTTAAACTCGCTGGTAAAGTGGAACTCAATATCGGGGTTGTTCTGCTTCTCCGTATTGAGGAACCATTCGCTCTGTGCCAGGTACACCAGGTTGCCGTCTTTGTCTTCCATGATATTCGCCTGCTTGAAGCGCACGAAATCGTCAATCTTCTTTTTATCACCTGTTATCCAGCATGCTTTGTAGAAGCTGAGCGGATTGAATGCACAGGAAGCGCCATACTCCTGCAGCAGGCGATATTGTATCACTTCAAACTGCAGTTCGCCCACGCAACCAATGATTTTGCGGTTGCCGCCATGCTGGGTAAACAACTGGGCCACACCCTCGTCTGTCAACTGGCGAATACCTTTCTCCAGTTGCTTGGTCTTCATCGGATCTTTGTTCACCAGTTCTTTAAATATCTCGGGCGAGAATGTAGGGATACCCGTGAATTGCAATGCTTCACCTTCGCTCAATGTGTCACCTATTTTAAAGGTACCTGTATCGTAGAGGCCCACCACATCTCCGGGGTAAGCGCTGTCCACCACTTCCTTCTCGCGCGCCATGAAGGAATAAGGGTTGCTGAAACGCACATCCTTATCCATACGCACATGCTTGAAGTAGGTGTTACGTTTGAACTCGCCCGACACTACACGCAGAAAGGCTATCCTGTCGCGGTGGCGGGGGTCCAGGTTGGCATGTATTTTGAATATGAAGCCTGAGAATTTGTCTTCATCGGGCTGTACAAAGCGGGTACTGGTGGGCCTGCCCAGCGGGCGGGGAGCAATAGTGATGAATGTATCCAGTAGTTCTTTCACTCCAAAGTTGTTGACCGCACTACCGAAATACAGGGGGGCAACCTTTGCCTGCAGGTAAGCTTCTTTGTCCAGCTCGCCATATACACCTTCCAGCAGGTCGGCATCTTCACGCAATTGTTTGGCATCGCGCTCGCCTACTGTTTCATCCAGCAAGCTGTCTGCCAGGTCGGGTATGGGCACTGTATTGTCCTCGGTAGCCTTTTGGCTGGCGGCAAACAGGTTCAGTGTCTTATCGTGCAGGTTGTACACACCTTTGAATTCTTTACCCATATTGATGGGCCATGTCATTGGGTGCAGGCTGATGTTCAGTTCCTTTTCTATCTCGTCCAGCAGGTCGAAAGGATATTTGCCATCCCGGTCCATCTTGTTCACAAACACGATAACGGGTGTATCCCTCATGCGACATACTTCCATCAGCTTGCGCGTCTGCTCCTCCACCCCGTTTACGCTGTCTATCACCAGTATTACACTGTCCACGGCAGTCAGGGTGCGGTAGGTATCTTCAGCAAAGTCTTTGTGGCCGGGGGTATCCAGCAGGTTCACCAGCACGTCTTTATATTCAAAACACATTACCGATGTCGCCACCGATATACCACGCTGTTTCTCTATCTCCATAAAGTCGCTGGTGGCGTGCTTCTTGATTTTATTGCTCTTAACCGCGCCCGCTACCTGTATGGCACCGCCAAACAGCAGCAGCTTCTCCGTCAGCGTGGTTTTACCGGCATCCGGGTGAGAAATGATGGCGAATGTCCGCCTGCGGTCAATTTCTTTTTTATTCTTCATCTGTAGCTAAAACCTGTATGCCATTATACTCAAATAAAGCAAATGTGTAACATTTAAGTGGAAACACATGTGCAGTTTATAATGTATATCTGGCAGCTTTGTATTAAAGAAGCGCAAAGTTCCGAAAACTGTTGGTTTTATAAACATATATTATCATAAAATGTGGAAACTTATTTTTCGCTGCCGGATTGCACAACGCAGAAGCAATATTACATTTGCGTTAAGACCAAGTGAAGTACTATGACATCCACCCGATTACAGGATGATTTATTGAGGGATTTTAAAGAGCAGAAAAAGATGATATATGAGCAGGTTGAACTACTCGACCCGCTAGGTACGTCACTGCGCAAGCCTGCCGCGCAAAGACTGGCAAGTAAAGGGGGGTTGATATTCGGGGAAATACTCTGTTACCTGTTGGCCATAGGGCTGATTGTTTTCCTGTTTTTTATGGATAAGATTTACCCCTTTTATATACTTGCCGACCTACGCCACAAGCCGGAGTACCGCAGCCTGGGCTGGCTGAATATTGAGGTCTTTACTGTGGTTATCTATGCCATTATTGTGGTAATGGCGATTATGTTCTACGGGTTTGCCCGTGCAGCACGTGCCTTCCGCCTGAAGAATGACATACTGCACCTAGCAGGCAAAAATATAAAAGAGATAGTAGGCCAGCATCTGAAACGAAAAGCCGCTATTGACGCTATTGAGCAAAGGCACTTCCTGGAGCTGCCCAACGAACACCTGGAAGAGGGTGTACAAGTGAAGGTAAATGAAGTACCCAACCCCGGCTATAGCGCCGAATAAGCTTCACAATCCTTTATGGCTACTTATGCGCTAATCATTTAACTTTGCGTTCTCTGAAAGCCACAATACATAAAGCGTTGCGTATTACCTTATTACATAGGGCGGCTACATTACTGCTGTTATTGTTCTGCACAGGAAGCCTGTACGCTCAGCAGCAACCCGGCGCACCTTTAGGGCTGCCCGGCGATAAAAAACAGGATTCACTGGCTTTTGACAAATCGAATACGGACGAGTGGCATGACGAAAACAAGAACGTTAAGATACGGTACAAATACCTGTACTCTGAAAAGAACCTCCAGCCCGACTCTTCGATACATACTTTCCACCGCCGCAAGTTTCTGCAGCCATGGATGATGGACCTGGGTAATTACGGGTCACCTGCACGCAATCTGATGTTTACCCCCGAAGACCGCTTCGGGCCCACACTGGGCTATAACCTGGTAAATGTATTCCATATACAGCCCGATAGCCTCAAGTTTTACAATACCACTGTACCCTACTCGGTATTCTCCTTCAACCTGGGCAGTAAGCTGGAGCAAAAACTCGAAGTGCTGCATACCCAGAATATAAAGCCCAACTGGAATTTAGCCATTGAATACAACCGACTGAGCTCAGAAGGGTACTTCCTGCTGCAACGCAACGTGCATGACATGGGGTCGATAACCACGAACTATGAGAGTGTGAACCGCAGGTACAAGCTGAAGGCCGGGCTGATATATAACAAAAGTATACAGGATGAAAATGGGGGAATTGCTGACGAAACGCAGTTGACCAACCAAGACTTTAATGAACGCAGCACTATGGACATCAACTATGCTAATGCTGAGTCGCCGGCCGGGTCTTCGGTGCCACGTTCGCTCATTACTAACTCCGTACGCGACTATCATATTGTAGTGCAGCATGGCTATTCATGGGGCAAAACAGACTCGCTATACAATGAGGATTCCACCAAAATATCGATAGAATATACCCCTCGCTTCGGCATCAGCCACCATTTCAGACACAGCAACAAGCAATACACCTACAAAGACATGCGGCCGGATTCGCTGAGGTACGCACCATTTTTCGCCCAAAGCTTTGTAGGAGACGGCTCTGACTCGGTATTCACCCGCCAGAAGCAGAATACATTTGATAACGCACTGATGCTGAATGGCTACATCGGGGAAACTGAAAAGCAATTGCAATTCAGCGCAGGAGCAGGTATCCGTATAGATAACTTTTCTACCCGATTCCTGGTAGATGCACAGTTTTACAACATAACCAGCAATTACCTCGCCGGACAGATACGTAAAGAAGCATTGGAAAAAGGAGAATGGTTTTACAGTGCAAACGCTAAATTTTATTTGACAGGCGCGGCTGCAGGAAATTCGTTGTTGCAGGCATCGGCCGGTAAAGAAATTGGCGATTGGGCTACAGCCGAGGCGGGCATCCAGCAGAACATAAATAATCCTGCTTACAACTACACTACATATATAAACCAATATGACACCATTGCCAATAACTTCAGTAAAGAAAGTGTAACACAGGTACATATACGCTTCAGCAGCTACAAATACGCTATGAATATCACCGCACGCACCTACCTTATCAACAATTACCTCTATATGAACCAAAACCAGTTGCCCGACCAATATGCTACTGCCTTCAACATAACGCAGCTATCGGCGCAAAAAGCATTCCGCTGGCGGGGAATAGTGCTGGACAATGAACTAATATACCAGCAGGTGCCTGCATCTGTGCCGGTTAACATCCCGTTATTTATGGGGCGCCACCAGTTGAGCTACGAGGGCAAAATATTCCGCAATGCCCTTGAAGTGGCTACCGGTGTGCAGATACGCTACCACAGCCCGTATGAAACCGCTGCCTACAGCCCGCTGTTCCACCGGTATTATTACAGCACCACCTACATGCTGAGCAATGACCCCGCATGGGCTGTTTTCTTCAATTTCAGGATTAAGCGTTTTCGCAGCTACCTGATGCTGGACCAGGTGCAGCAGCTTTTCGGCGACCGTAAAAACCTAATAAACGCCCCCGGGTACCCCGCTCAAAACGCCATGATACGCTTTGGTTTCAACTGGACTTTATTGCGTTAAAGCATTAAACATATTTTCATGCAAGAATACCCGTATTAATAGGGTTTTGCTTGCTGTAATTGATTAATTGCTATTAACTTTGTAGTTCATAATAAGATAACACTTCTTATTAATGTTTTATTAAAAAACAAAGAAACAGGCAGCATACCAAATTGCTGGTAGTACGATGAAAGACTTTTCTTACGTGATGAGTTCACACCCCTCTTATGTTGAATCACTGTATAATGATTTTCTTAAAGACCCGGCTTCTGTAGATGGTGAGTGGAAGAAATTTTTTGAAGGGTTCGATTTCGCAATATCCAAATCCAACGGGAACGGAGTTGCCGGCCATGCTGCAACCGGCGCCGAAAAATCGCCGGTAAGCAACGAACAGTTGTCTAAAGAGTTGGGGGTGTTTCGCCTGATACGAGCATACCGCAAGCGCGGGCACCTGGTAGCTACCACCAATCCCATCAGGCCACGTATAGACCGCAAACCACAATTGGACCTGAGCTACTTCGGGCTGAGCGATGCCGACCTGGAAACAACGTTCCAGATAGGCGCATACCTGGGCATGGGCAATGCTAAATTGAAGGATATACTTGCCCGCGTGAAAAAGATATATGCCGGCAACGTAGGTATCGAGTACGCCTACATCAACGACCAGAGCACCTGCGAGTGGATGGAGAAAGAATTCGAGAAGATGATGGAAACAGAATTGCCACTCGAAAAAAAGAAAAGAATACTGGAGAAACTGAATGAGGGTGTGATGTTCGAGGAGTTTCTTCACAAGAAATACATTGGCCAAAAGAGGTTTAGCCTGGAAGGTGGCGAAAGCACCATAGCAGCGTTAGATACGTTCATCAACGCATCAGCAGAAACAGGAGTGCAGGAAGTAGTGATAGGTATGGCACACCGTGGCCGCCTGAACGTGCTAGCCAATACACTGAAAAAAACCTACGAACAAATTTTCTCAGAGTTTGAAGGCTATATGCCGCCAGATACTACCATGGGCAGCGGTGATGTAAAGTATCACCTGGGTTTCCGTTCTACTATCCTCACCCCGTCGGGCAAAGAAGTAAATGTACAACTGGCTCCCAACCCATCACACCTGGAAGTAGTGGACCCTGTGGTTACCGGTTTTGCACGCGCCAAAGCGGATTCGATATACAACAGTGAATACGATAGTGTACTGCCCGTGCTGATACATGGCGATGCTGCGATAGCGGGCCAGGGGGTAGTATATGAACTGCTCCAGATGAGTAAACTGGAAGGTTATTACACAGGTGGCACGGTACATTTTGTCATCAACAACCAGATTGGTTTTACTACAGACTTTCATGATGCGCGCTCTGCCAACTATTGTACCAGCATAGCCTCCATGGTGCAGGCACCCGTACTGCATGTAAACGGCGATGACCCTGAAGCAGTAGTAAAGGCTTGTGAACTGGCCATATTGTACAGGCAGAAATATCATGGAGATATTTTCATAGATATGGTTTGCTATCGCAAACACGGGCATAACGAAGGTGATGACCCGAGCTTTACACAGCCACGCCTGTACGACCTGATAAAGAAACATCACAACCCACGCGAAATATATACACAGCAGTTGATGGACAGCGGTGCTTCGGATATGCGGAAGCTGGCCGAGGAAATGGAAAAACGCTATTGGGACGAACTGCAAAAGAAATTAGACGAAGTAAAAGAAAAACCCCTGCCCTACAAAATGCAGGAATCGGAAAAGGCCTGGAAAACATTAAGACATTCTGAACCCGGAGACTTCGGCCATTCACCCAATACAGCCATTACTAAAAAGAAAGCTGAAGAACTTTTTAATAAGCTGATGGATATACCCGAAGGCCTCAAGCCTTTGCGTAAAATAAAGAAGCTGCTGGACGATAAAGTAAAACTGTATAAAGAAGAACAAAAACTGGACTGGGCGACAGGCGAACTAATGGCGTATGCCAGCCTGGTAGATGAGGGCAAAACAGTGCGTATGAGCGGACAGGATGTGGAAAGAGGTACCTTCTCTCACCGCCACGCAGTGCTGCACGATGAGAATACCAATGAAAATTACAACCGCCTCAGCAAAATCACTAACAACCCTGATGCATTTAAAGTGTACAACTCTTTGCTGAGCGAGTTTGCTGTATTGGGATTTGAATATGGTTACTCAATAGCAGATCCTAATGCACTTACTATATGGGAAGCACAGTTTGGCGACTTTGCTAATGGTTGCCAGACAGTAATAGACCAGTACATTGTATCGGCCGAAACAAAATGGCGCAAGATGAGCGGTTTAGTGATGTTGTTGCCTCATGGTTATGAAGGACAAGGACCGGAGCACTCTTCTGCAAGACTGGAAAGGTTCTTACAACTTTGTGCAGAAGATAACATCATCGTTACCAACATTACTACAGCGGCCAACCTGTTCCATATGTTCCGCAGGCAACTGGCGTGGGATTTCCGCAAGCCGCTGGTCAACTTCTCCCCCAAAGCAAACCTGCGCCACCCCAGGTCATATTCACATATTGACGAATTCACTACCGGTGGTTTTAAAGAAGTGATAGACGACCCCAATATCAAAACAGCCGGCAAAGTGAAAAAAGTTTTGCTGTGCAGTGGCAAAGTGTACTTCGACCTGAGCGAGAAACAGATGGCAGAAAACATTACCGATGTAGCCATCGTGCGCCTGGAGCAATTGTACCCCCTGCCCTATGAGCAACTGAACGAATTGAAGAAGAAATATAAAAATGCAGAATGGATATGGGTACAGGAAGAGCCCCGCAATATGGGCGCCGCGGGCTACCTGTATATGAACCAGGAAAATTTCTCGGTAAGCAAATACATTACCCGCCCTGCCAGCGCAGCATCGGCCACAGGGTTTACCAAATATCACGCTAAGCAGCAGGAAGAACTGATTGTAAATAAAGCATTTGAAATATAAAAATTTAATAGTATCAATACTTACTGATATTGTTATTTTTGCCTGATACTTTGAAATTATGGAAGAACTGAAAAATACGCTCAAACAGCAGATTATTGAATCGCTGAACCTGGAAGGAATGAAACCATCTGATATAGATGATAACGCACCCTTGTTTGGCGAAGGGTTGGGATTGGACAGCATAGACTCACTGGAGCTGATGGTACTGCTGGAGCGTAACTACGGCATTAAAATAGAAGATGCCCGCGAAGGCCGTAAAGTATTGGAATCCGTGCAGTCAATGGCCGAATATATTCAGCAACATAGAACTATATAAGC
>JACFNS010000021.1:9721-14684 GCA_019454705.1 Taibaiella sp.
AAGCTCCGCAAACTGACGAATGGCGGAAAGAATAGTCATTACAGCCACAGGTATCATATCGGCCCTAGGGCTTGGTACCCGGCAACATACCGAGGCCCTCATCCATAAGAAAGCAGGTATGCGCCCCCCCCTGCACCTGCGTACAAAACACGCCGGCGAATTTGTATGTGGAGAGGTTGATTATTCCAATGATGAGTTAGCCACCTTATTAGGATTACCAGCCGGGGATAATGGGTACACCCGCACTACCCTGCTGGCGCTGGCCGCAATGCAGGAGTTAATGAATAATACAGATACCACCCTATTTAAGGACGGCAGCTTCGCACTGGTAAATGCTAATACAGTAGGAGGTATGTGCTCTGTAGAGGACATGTACCCTGATTTCATTTCAGAAAAAACAGAGGGGGCTTTTCTTAAATATATTGATACGCTGGACTGCGCAGAGAGTACACTGAACATTGCCAGGCATTTTCACCTGAAACCATTTATTGCAACTATCAGCACGGCATGCTCATCTTCGGCCAACGCACTGATACTGGGTGCACGCTTGATACAAAACAGCGTAGTGCAGCGTGCTATATGCGGTGGATGTGATGCTTTAAGCAGGTTCACGTTGAACGGGTTCAATTCACTAAAAAACGTGGACAAAGAACCATGCCGACCTTTTGACGCCAACCGCTTCGGACTGAACCTGGGCGAAGGCGCTGCCTACCTGCTGCTGGAAAAGGAAAGTGACGCAATTGCACGCGGCGCTGAGATACTTGCTGTGTTCAGTGGCTATGCCAATACCAACGATGCCTACCACCCTACTGCGCCATCGCCGGATGGTACCGGCGCGATGAGAACCATGGAACTGGCATTGCAAAAAGCGGGACTTACAGCATCAGATATAGATTACATTAACGCTCACGGTACGGCAACTATCAACAACGACCCCGCAGAGGGGAAAGCGATACAGATGCTGTTCAGTTCAAATCAACCTGCATTCAGCTCAACCAAAGCATATACAGGACATACACTGGCGGCGGCGGGTGCTATTGAAGCTTTCTTCAGCATAATGGCTATACGTGAACAAAAAGCATGGCCTAACCTGAATTTCAATACACCAATGGAAGAAATGAACATACAACCCTTAACAGAGGTTAAGGATATCCCAGTTCACCATGTTACCAGTAATTCATTTGGTTTTGGCGGCAGCAATGTTTCACTCATATTCAGCAAAGCATGATGAAACCCGTGTACATATCATCCGCATCAGTTATTTCACCGCAACAACATTTTGAGGATAAAGGCCTGCTGCAGGATATCATTTCCACCGACGATGGCATGATGTGGGTACGCGAACCTAACTACAAGGGGTATATCAACCCTGTAGCCATACGCAGAATGAGCAAATTGCTGAAAATGGGTATCAGTTGTGGTATGAACGCCCTGCAAAAAGCAGGTATCGAAAAACCACAAGCTATCATCACTGGTACGGGCAGGGGTTCGATGGTGGACACCGAACAATTCCTGGTTAGCATGATAGAAAACGAGGAAGAGGTACTTACACCCACATCTTTCATCCAATCTACCTACAACTCCATCAATGGCTGGCTAGCGTTGCAAACAAAATGCAGCGGCTATAACCAGACATATGTAAACAGAGGTGCCTCGTTTGAACTGGCGCTCTTTGATGCGCAGATGTTGCTCAACGAAACAAACGAAAACATTCATGTGCTGGTTGGTTGCTTTGACGAAATAACGCATGACTATGTACGCGTAAAATCAAAAATCGGCTATTGGAAAAAACCTCTGCCGGCCAGTAAGGATTTACACAAGCATAGCGACACTCACGGGACAATAGCAGGTGAAGGTTCTGCTTTTTTTACAGTTACCAATAAACGTGAGCAGGCGCTGTGTAGTTTAGACGCTGTTAAAATGCTACAGGATACAGATACAGGGGATGTGATTGATAACATCAATAATCTGCTGGCTG
Source organism: Taibaiella sp. (assembly GCA_019454705.1). Taxonomy (GTDB): domain Bacteria; phylum Bacteroidota; class Bacteroidia; order Chitinophagales; family Chitinophagaceae; genus UBA5543. The sequence goes on from JACFNS010000021.1 coordinate 11,700, forward strand.
AGCATAATCTCAATCTTTCAGACATTGATGTACTGCTGTGTGGCATGAATGGCGACAGCAGGCAAATGGAGGTGTACAATCAACTTTCCGCTTTAGCATCAGAAAACACAACAATCGCCAACTTCAAGCATCTGTGTGGAGAGTACGACACATCATCGGGTTTTGCTACATGGTTGGCTGCAGAACTATTTAAGGCAAAGGAGATACCTGAGACATTGATTGCAAGAAAGGGCAACCACACAGGCATTAAGAATATCCTGCTGGTCAATCACTACATACTCAACAGCCATTCCATCATGCTGTTGCAAAGTGTTCAATAAGTTCAGACAGAATTATTACACGGCACCTACCATGAAGACCTGCGTAGGTGTGGGGTTGCCTCCTTCATTCTCAATAGATATAGCGAATGCCTGGCCTGATGCAACGGCCATTGGTATTTTTTGCACCATACCCTCTTTGGTTACCATATCGTTGGATATTACACCCATGTCCACAGGCTTGCCATCTTGTATAACCCATAGCTGGTATTGTTTGCCCTGCGGCGGCATGGGCAGATTGTGCAGAGCCAGGTAGGCTTCTCCTTTATCCTTGCTCCAGTACACCATACCGGCCATCTTATTATCCCCCTCCTTACGCATCACTATTGTTTGCATAGCGGGGTCGGCCTGCATATCCATTTCTTTTTTGTAGGCGCTGATTACTGTTGCCAGTTGCTGCTGTTCAGTAGCCATAGAATCCACTTTGGCAGCCAGTATTTTCTGCTCTTCCCTGCTTGCATTGCGTTGAGAGAGCAGCATAAAGTTAGTAAGCACACTTACTGCTACGGCAGCCCATATGGCGGCGCGCAGCCAACTTGGTTGTCTTTGCCTGTTATCTTCAGGCATCAGTGGTACAGATTTTGGTGGTACCGGGCTGGGAGGGACAACTTGTGTTTCGGCTTCAGGCTTGATGGCATTCCATATCTGCTCCTGCATAAATGCGGGAGGTGGAACAGCCTGTTCGTCAGCCAGCTTATGCATAGTAGCTTCTATGGCAGCCAGTTCCTCAGCCAGTTCAGGATACATGGCAATATCGGCCTCTACACGGGTACGCTCTTCTTCCGTCAGCGCCCCCAGTGCATAGGCTTCTAATATGCCCGATTCTATGTATTCCTTTATATCCACTTTACTTTATCAACTATTATAATGTTGTCTTAACAAACTTATTGCTTTACGCATGCGGGTTTTTACCGTCCCGAGCGGTATATCCAATGCTTTCGAAATCTCATCCAGTGTATATCCTTTGAAATAGGCCAGCTCCACAATGGTCTTGTGTTCCGGTTGCATCTCCGCCACTATCGCCTTCAGCCCTATAGTATCTGTTTGCTGCTCTGTCTTTAATCCCTGTTCCTGTTTATATACGATATCCTCGCCTGTTTGGATTTTACCCTGCATCTTCTCTCCCTTTGAACGCAACTTGTCGATAGCAGTATTGCGCGCCAGGTTCAGCATCCAGGTGTACAACCTTCCCTTTGCCGTATCAAACTTATCAATATTGTTCCAGATTTTCACAAACACCTCCTGCAACACATCGCGGGCGGTTTCCTCATCAGCTATTACCCTGCACACTATACCGTACAACGCACCTGAATACTGTTTGTACAGGTAGTCGAAGCCCTGCCTGCTTTGTTGACGCAGCAGCAGTACCAGCTCTTCCTCGGTATATGTTACAGTTGTTGGCAGAAGTATTATTTAACTGAAAGTTAGAACTTATTTGGCATACATCATGCGGTAATCCGTTTTTACTTTACCGGCAGATATATCATTCAGTTTTTTCTGTATCAGCCTTTTCTTAATCGGCTTCAGGTAATCAATGAACAGTTTGCCATCTATATGGTCGTACTCGTGCAGTATGACGCGGGCTGTAATACCATCAAACTCCTGCTCGTGTTCTTTAAATTGCTCATCCATGTAGTTCAGCCTTACACGGGCATGGCGGTACACGTCTTCCCTTATTTTAGGTATGCTCAAGCAGCCTTCGTTGTAGGGCCATTCTTCACCACTCTCTTCAATAATATGCGCATTTATGAAAACCTGCTTTATCGGTTTTTCATTGGGGTATTCTTTCCTGTCTTCGTCGTCAAAATTCTCCACTATCTGCTCTGTATCTACTACGAACAGCCTGATGGCACGGTTGATTTGCGGCGCGGCCAGGCCTACGCCATTACTGTTGTACATGGTTTCCCACATATCAGCTATCAGCTTTTTCAGCTCGGGATAATCCGGGCTGATGTCCTCACACATTTTTCTTAATACGGGGTGTCCGTATGCTACTACAGGTAAAATCATCCTATTAAAAATACTGTTAAAGCTTGCAAAGTTAAGAATTAAGCGTGTTTTTCGAGATAATCCTGCAAAAGGATAGTAGCAGCCACCGTGTCAATCAAGCCCTTTTCCTCCCTGTCTTTCTTTTTCAGGCCCATACCTGCTATGGCTTGCGATGCCATTTTGGAGCTCAACCGCTCATCTACTTTTTCTATTTCTATATCCGGAAACACATGTTTGTACTTCCCTATAAACTTTTCTACCAGCGGCGTGGCATGGGTAGGCGTATCATCAAAGTTGAGCGGGTAGCCTATGATGACCTTTTCCACTTCTTCTTCTTTAAAGTATTTTTTCAGATAACCTATCAGTTCGCCTGTATCTACAGTATCCAATCCGCGCGCTATTATCTGCAATGGGTCGGACACGGCAATACCTGTGCGCTTTTTCCCATAATCCAATGCCATTATCCTTGCCATTATCCTTTTATCTTTTTTACTATCACAGTGCCCGCACGTTTTAATATATCGGCTTCGGCGCGTTTCAGTTCAATATGTTTTACCTGCAATGCCATGAGGCGGGCAGGGTCTTTTTCATCTTTTATACGTTTCATCACTTCGTCCTGCACTTGCTTCAGTTTCTTCAGTTCAAAGTATGACAGGGCGCTGTCTATCTCGTTCACATA
>JACFNS010000022.1:0-4468 GCA_019454705.1 Taibaiella sp.
CAAAATGTTTGAAGAAACCCGCAGGGGTACTTTGGCAGAACTGGCCGCCCATTACGAAGCTACTCCGCCCAAGGGAGAGATAGTAGTGGTGGTGGGTGGAAAAGAGTAGTTGGCAATTGTTACAACTGTTCGCTTCCGCACAAAAAGTGTTGCCAAAAGGATGCCATTTTCAACGAAAATTCTGTGTGGGACAAAATCAAGTGATTGGTAATGAGGCGGTTGTGATTTTGTTCCATTTTGTTCCCGTATTTTATACTTCGCGAGTCGACCCCTAAATCCCCCAAAGGGGGACTTGTATATTGTGCCTTTACAGGAGAAAATGTTCCGAAATGATGCCTGAATTTTGATCCTATTTTTTGGCATCAAAACCATGGAGGGGATGTCTTACTATAGGCTAAATTTCAAAGAACTTTTACTATAGTAAATTTACGTTATTTTATTGATAAATGAAATTATATTATCAGTGTGATTGGTGCGGTGACAACACCGACCAAAGGGTAAATTAAATTAAATAAAATATGACTACGTGACAACACCGGCCAAAGGATGATAGTTTTCGTTTTCATTTTTACTATATATTGCAGATATAAACGAATATTTGCCATGAGATTCATTCTCGCATTGATACTGTTAGGTTCCTCTTGCCATATTGCTGATGCGCAGAATGTGAACCGTGCCTGGGGCTGGTCAAAACATGCCCATGGTGCAGGTAGCAAAGGCAATGGGCCTGTACGTGTTGACATATACGGAAACGTCTACTCACTTATAACTTTCTATGGATTGTTTATATATGGGAGTTATAGCTACAATTCACCATGGGGTAATACTGCATTGATAAAACATGACCGTTACGGCAACGTAATTTATATCAAGATATACCCGCTCGAAATAAGTGCGCTTGCGGTGGACAATGAGGAAAATGTGTACATAGCAGGTGGCGATTTGGTTATAAGATTAGGCTGGAACGGTGGTGAGTATTGGCGGAGGAATTTAGGTAGCGGAGTTGGTGTGACGGGCAGAATTGAAGATATGGTTGTGGATAACGACCAAAACATAATAGTTGCCGCCATATTTACCGGCGATAATTTTACCTGGGCGGGTATTCCTATATCTGCCAATACCTATAGCATACATGCAATAGTGTCTAAGATAAACCCTTCAGGACTGGGTATGTGGGCTACTTGCGCGAAGAATGGAACAGATGATTATTTCCCTAAAGTAGCGGTTGATGCCCATAATAATGTTTACCTGGTAGGAGAAGCTAATGCGGGCATCTCTTACGATGGTACAAACTACGCACCTAATTGCAATGAGTGTTTATACTTAGCAAAGTTCGACTCTGCCGGAAAGCATGTTTGGATAAAAAACGTAATGAGTAGTACCGGGTTTATTATTGAAGATGACCGGGATATAGTTGTCGATGATAGCTCATATGTGTATGTAGCTGGCCATCCGGGCGGCTACTCAATTGTAGCCAGGTACGACACCTCAGGTCAACAACGATGGATTGTTAAGAACCTGCAATTAGATTTGCTATTGGGGTTAACGGTGGACAACAACAGCAATAGCTATATTACAGGAAGTTACTATAATTGGGGGGTAAATAAATGGGAACAACAGGTACTGCAAATTAAGCCTGACGGGAAAGCAGGTACATTATGGAGGTTTCATCCCTATTCCATCGGAGGATATATAGCCTGCGACAAGTCTAACAATCTATACATTGCCGGTGAGTTTAACGATTCAGTACAACTGGGAGACACGACATATATTGCAAAAAATGCACCCAGCGGTGATTTATTCCTGGCTCAACTGGAAGCTCAGAAATTGGTAACATTGGACAGTTATGACAGAAAAGGCTATTGCATTACCGATACTATAACCATATACTTTAGCAATGTAGATACAGCTTTTAAGCCCGGTAACAGCTTTGTATTCGAACTTTCTTCAGCAACGGGCAGCTTTAAGCAGCCTACCCAGTTAGGTACATACACGACCACCGCCCCTGCTGATAGTTTTAAATTTGTACCGCCTTCTTCAATGGCGACAGGTAACAAGTACCGTGTTCGCATCCGCAGCACCAATCCTGTTTATTATACTATGGCAGATAGTGTGATTGCAATAGATACAATACCTCCGCAGCCTTTCATCACAGTATCAGGCCAGCAATTATCCACAAAAGAAGTTACAGGAACATTACAATGGTATAGAAACGGGAATGCTATAACAGGTGCAACGGATACTGTATATGTGCCTGCTAATTCGGGCGACTATACAGTGACGCATACCACCCAAAACGGCTGCATAGTATCATCAAATGTCACTGTTTTTTGGGCTGCCAACATTGGTGAAACTTCAAAATATAATATAACAGTTTTTCCTAACCCCGTAACAGATTACGTAATAGTCCAGAACCTGCCACCTGCGTCCGGCATAAGAATTACCGATATGACAGGTCGCACACTATACAAGGCAAATAGCAATACCAACAGGATGTTAATTCCCGCAAACGAGTTAACACCCGGAATATATATCCTCATCATTAGGCTTGGTGACGGAATAGAGTTGCAGTATAAGCTATCTAAGTAACTTAACTTTTGAGGCAACACTTCGGTTCGGCGTAGTCTCAGACTACGTCGTCTAGGAGTCAAATCTCCTGATTTGCGAAAATAATGTAATTTGACTATCATGAGTACAGGATACCAAATCTATAACCAGGATGCTTTACATTACCTGACTTTCACAATAGTAGATTGGGTGGATATTTTTACCCGTAAAAATTACAGGGATATTATCATCGACAGCCTGAAGTATTGCATTAATAAAAAGGGGCTGGATGTTTATGGTTTTGTCATCATGAGCAACCATGTGCACATCATAGCCCGCAGCAGAACCGGGAACCTATCCGACACTGTAAGAGACTTCAAGAAATACACAGCCAACAGTATTTTAGAGCTTATCAAGACTGAACCCGAAAGCCGCCGCGAATGGATATTGCACCGTTTTGAATGGAATGCAGGCCGGCATCAACGTAACAGCACGTACCTGGTGTGGATGCATGGCAGTCATGCCGAAGAAATAACGACTCAACCTTTCTTTCAACAGAAACTGGATTATATACACATGAACCCGGTAGTAGCGGGGTGGGTGGAACGCGAAGAAGATTATTTGTACAGCAGTGCGAAAGCACTATACAATAATGTAGAAACGTTCTTTCCGCTTTGTTTGTGGTATGATTAGATAGATGTCGCAAATCAGGAGATTTGCATCCGGGGCGACGTAGTCAGAGACTACGCCGAACTGAATAATTGGAATTAATACTTTGTGAAACGCGCATGATATTTAGAAGTATGCTCCCTATCTAAAACCCGGAGGATATATACTCCGGCGGGGATAGCTGAAATATTAATTTCTTTGGTGGCTATTTGGCCCTGTTGGATTGTTTGGCCAAGAGTATTAGTGATTACATAATAGCTGCCCCTAACATCTTTGGGGCTACTATCAAGGTACAATATACCGGAGGCAGGATTGGGGTATACGTTCAATATTTTACCATTCTCCGGACCTGAGTGTACATTAACGGGTGATGGTAGATAACACATTAATACGCCCTTAGCTGAAACTGGTGTCAGGGAATCCGGGGAAATATGTATGCTCCCTGCCATTACAATTTTCCCGTCGGCCTGCACACACATATCATAGACACATTCTGAATAAAGGGTGACACTGGTAGCAATGCCGTTGGGTCCGCCAAAGGTGGTATCCAATCTACCGATACTGTCTATGCGAACAATAAATATATCCTCCACCGGTGTAGTGGTACCAAGACCAACTTTTCCCGAAGTATAAATATTACCCATCTTATCGATGGCAACAGTTTCCAGAATTACGGGGCCGATTGAATGTTTAATTTCAACTACACCATTGCCGGCAAAGCTGCTATCAACATTGCCATCTGGCATATATCTTACTACATACCCGGAAGCCGTGAAATCGGTAGATACCATGATAATTTTCCCATCAGACTGAGTATCGATATCGTTCCCATACCCATACTTACCAGTAGTCATTATCCCATTATTCCCGAAGTTGCTATCCAGGGTACCATCATGAAGTAATTGCATCAGGCAATTGTTATACCAGATATTTCCACCGGCAAGTATCTTGCCATCCTGTTTAATTCGGATGCTATTGAAGAAGTTTATATTGCTGTCAATCTTTACAGTGAATATGCCGGTTTTATTGAAACTGGTGTCCAGGTGGCCATTTGTATCGAGGCGAACTATTATTCCATACGGACTCATTGCACCACAAATCACCATCTTACCGTCCTGCTGTAATGCAAAATCTGTACAACCTTCGTCTGCACCAAGGTCTAATACCACTTCACCGGAATCACTAAAACTTGTATCTAATGTGCCATTAGCGTGAAAACGAGCTATTGTAATATCATCATCGCCAATATACG
>JACFNS010000022.1:4478-13941 GCA_019454705.1 Taibaiella sp.
GGCTGCTCCACAACGCATGCTGCACTACTGCCAATCGAATTCCTGAATGAATGGATAACTCTGCCATTAGTTCCAAAACTATTATCCACTTTACCATCATTATCGTATTTGTACATCAAGAAAGAACCAAAAGCTCTTCCTGCGGCTATTAATTTACCGTCTGAGGTCGTAGTAATAGAATTAAAACCCGAAGGCCCGTATGGCCCTAAAGAATCAGTAATGACTATGCCTTTAGTTCCAAAAGTAGGGTCGAGGAATATTTGCGCATCAACTGTTAACGCCAGACATACGCAACATAGGAACGCCGAAATAACATAAATAGATAATTTCTTAAACCTTAACATACTATTTAAAAGACACAATATACTCCCTTCCGGTTGGTGTTATCACCAATCAATGGAGTAGAGATAGCTAACATACCTCTACTTTTCAGATTACCTGCCGTGAGAAAAGTTGCTTCGTCGTATCTCCTCGCAAAATCCGGATTATTGTAAAACAGAAAAAGCCGTCACAAAAGTGACGGCTCTTCTATTTCTTAATCAGAAAATTGATTACTGAGCAGGAGTTGCTTCTGTAGCAGGAGCAGCTTCAGCAGGAGCAGCTGTAGTATCAACAACAGGCTCAGCAGCAGGCGCTTCTTCAGCAGCAGGTGCCATTTCTGTAGTTTCTTCAGTAGTGGGCTCTTCAGTAGTTTCTTCATTGCTACCGCAAGAAGCGATGAACATACCTAATGCCAGTGTGAAAATTCCGAGTTTTACGAATTTCATAATTGTAGTTTTTAAAAAATGAATAGTTTACCATTAATACCATTAACAGGAAAAGGTAACCGCCCGAAAATTAGATATTTTTATATTTTTTTTATCATAACTCATAATTAATTAATAGCCAAACTAAAATATTAATAGGCGGTATAATATTTTTTCTCTGAGCTTAGTTTTACCTTTGAATTAACAAGTAAAATAACGGCAGAGGGGGTTACCTTTTGCCCAAAAACAGATTAATAGTTGCAGAACGACTTGCATACGGAACGGGAATTGCTGCGGCAGCTGGTACGTGGAGACCACGCCGCTATGGAACAGGTATATAACCGCCACTATCGTTTGGTATCACGGTGGATATCCAAGATGGGCGGTGACGAAGACGACGCGGCAGATATTTGCCAGGAATCGATGATTGTGCTATACGAAAAGTCGCGAAACGGCGATTTTGAGTTGACGAGTAAACTAAGTACCTATCTCTTTGCGATAGCGCGCAACTTGTGGTATAAAAAGATGCAGAACAGACAGGCGGGCGTAGTGAAGATAGACGAGGGTGATGAGCTGAACATAGGGGCCAATTATGAAGACGATATAAAAGCGCACCACGAGCGGGAACTGCATTACCAGCAGCTGGACCATGCCCTGGGCAAACTGGGAGAACCCTGCGCTTCGTTATTAAGGTCGTTCTATTTTAATAATAACAGTATGCAGGATATAGCCGCAGAATTTGGCTATACCAATGCAGATAACGCCAAGACACAGAAGTATAAGTGCCTGGCCAGGTTGAAGAAACTATTTTATAGTACACAAGTGAAATGATAAGCGTTAGTGATGTATAACAATAATATATGGGAGCTGGCTGAAGCCTGGACTGACGGCAGATTAAATGCCGCCGACAGGCAGTTGCTGGAAGAAAGGAAAAATGCCGACCCTGCATTTGCTGCGGAGTTCCAGGAGGCGATGAATATGCTGCAATCGCTGCAAGGCAGTGGCGAGCATAAGCGTTTTAAAAACGCGCTGGCACAGGCACAAAAGGCTGCCTCATTGCAACAGGAGCATACCATAGTACCCAAAACCATATCGCTGGTGCGCAACCACTGGCGCACTGCTGCCATTGCTGCGTCTATTGCCATCATTACTTCGCTGGCTACATTCTCCATCACCCGTCACAACGACAAAAAGATAGCCTCTCAATACAGCCTGCTGCGTCGCGACCTGGAAACTTACAAGCGCTCGCAGAACAAGATTATCAAAGACATAAAAGAACAGTCAACTGTTACCCCCCAACTGGAAGCACGCTATACCGGTACGGGCTTTGCGCTGACCAACGACGGCTACTTAGTGACCAGCTATCACGTAATAGCGGGCGCCGACTCTGTATATATCCAGAACCGTGATGGTAACTACTACAAAACCCATGTAGTAGCATTCAACGAAGCAAACGATGTGGTGGTGCTGAAAGTGGAAGACAAAAAATTCAAATTCGGCAAGCAGGATATACCCTATACTATCGCTAAAAGCAAAAAGAAGCTGGGCGCCAGGGTATTTACCCTCGGTTTTCCGCAGGATGAGATTGTGTATAACGAAGGTTATATCAGTGCCAAGAACGGTTATAACGGGGACTCTTCGCAATACCGCTTAGACATTCCCGCAGGCCCTGGCCAGAGTGGCTCCCCTGTTGCTGACGCTTCGGGTAACATCATTGGTATCATCACCGGTAAAGAGAGTGAAAACGAGGCTACTTACGCCGTAGCATCAGAAGCTATCATAGACCTGCTGAACAACATGCCTGAAAAAAATAAAATAAAGCTGAGCAGCTACAATAAACTGGGCAAACTGGGCAGGGAGCAGCAGATTGAAAAAATGGAGTATTACACACTGGCCATTAAGGTGTATAAAAAATAGTTTTATTGCTTATATATTCTTTCGGGCGGCAGTGATGCCGCCCTTTTTATATTAAGGAAAATATGGTTATACAGGCAGGGGTTTTATTATCTAACTTTGCCGCCTGTAAATAATAAGCGTGAGCGGTAAAAGAAAATTCTTTGGCAGGCGGGGCAGCAAAAAAGACCCGAATGCAGAAATGACCTTCGTAGACCATATAGAGGAACTGCGGTGGCATATAGTGCGTGCGCTGATTGCTATACTGATAGGCGGTGTGGTGATGTTTATCTATAGCGAAGAGGTATTTGACAAAATAATTGTAGCGCCCGCCAAGAAAGATTTTATTTCTTACCGCGTGATGTGCGAGCTGGGCGAAATGACCAATATCAGCGCGCTGTGCCTGGATGAAATTAATCTTGAGTTTCAGAATACTGAATTGTCCGGCCAGTTTATGATGAGCTTTTCCGTATCGTTCATGCTGGGCTTTATCATGGCTTTTCCTTATGTGTTTTGGGAATTCTGGCGGTTTATCAAACCGGCGCTTAGCCAGAAAGAGCTGAGGAGTGCCAGGGGTATCGTCTTCTGGACATCCATTTTATTTTTCTTTGGGGTACTGTTCGCATATTACGTAGTGGCCCCATTCACTATCAACTTTTTCGCCAACTACACCCTGAGCCCCACGTTTAAAAATATTATCACCATCAGCAATTACTACAATACCCTGTTCGACCTGGTATTGGGTATAGGCCTGGTGTTTGAACTGCCGGTGGTCGTGTACTTCCTTTCCCGCATCGGGTTGCTCACGCCTATGCTGATGCGGTCTAAAAGGAGTTATGCTATATTGATTATTTTTGTACTGGCGGCTATAATTACCCCGCCTGATATGTTTTCGCTTTGGCTGGTGAGTATCCCATTGCTGATACTTTACCAGGTATCCATTACCATCAGCGAGCGTGCATATAAAGAAAGATTAAAAAACAGAGATTAAAATAAAGGTACTTATGCAACAGACAGCTTTCAACCAGGACCTGCCAATAGTAATAGGCGGCGACCATGCGGGTTTCGAATATAAAGGGCATATCATCAAAGCTCTGCGCGATGCGGGTTTGACTGTTGAAGACAAAGGGCCGTACAGTGCGGACAGTACCGACTATCCTGACTACGCACACCCCGTGGCCGACATGGTGGAAACCGGCAATGCTGCGGCAGGTATATTGATATGCGGCAGCGGCAATGGTGTATGCATGACCGCCAACAAACACAAGGACATACGCGCCGCCCTGTGCTGGAACGAAGAACTGGCATCGCTGGCACGCCAGCACAACAATGCCAATATACTGTGCATACCCGCCAGGTTTGTATCAGAAGACTTAGCACTGAAAATGGTGGACACTTTCCTGAATACAGCCTTTGAAGGAGGCCGCCACGAGAAGAGGGTGAATAAAATCTAAATCCGCTTTTACAAAGACAACCTTAAAGAAGTAAATACGCTACGTGGCAGGAAGCTGGCTACACCACCCCCGTGCGTACCTGAGGCCACACGCCCGCTGATAGTAGCCTGTTGAAAGTCGAACAGGTTTTTAACACCGGCAATTAGCTGCAACTTCCTTTCAAAGAATTTTTTCTCCAGCGAAACATCACAAAGGTGGTAGGCATTCTGTGTTCCGTTGTATGATGCACTGCCATCTATATTTGATTGCAGAAAGGGCTGCCTGCCACTGAGCTTATATATTGTATTGAAATTGATGCCGGGCTTCTTCCACATATATTGCAGTGTTGCGGTTGCCTCATTGGCTGAAAACGCATTATAATTTCCGGGGTCGGCAAAAGTGTGGTTGTAGGAATAGCCCAACTGGTAGTGAAAATTAGCATACTGACCATCTGCCTGTACTGTGGCAATAGTATTGGACTGGTGAGAAAGATTAGCATAGGTATATTTAATGCTTGTAGGGTCTTCAGGATTGGTAGGTGCTAATGTGATGCCATTATATACATCATTGTAAAAACCTGTAACTATGAGTTGCAGGTAGTCATTTTCTTTCTCGTATACCTGGTATGACGCAGACAACTGTATATGTTTGCTGCTCTCAGCTTTCAGGTTTTCATTACCCACTATATAGTGGTTCAGGTCTATAAAGCTTAAATACATTTCTTTGAGCGACGGCGCTCGGTAGCCCTCAGCATACGATGCGCGTATCTGCAATTTCTTAACAGGCGTGTACAGAATATTGATGGTTGGTATAACAGGAGGATTATATACCGTATTGTACGCACCCCTGAAACCCGCCTGTGCTTTCAGTTTGTCCTTCCATATATCGTAAGTAAGGTTGACATAAGCTGCATAGTCCTGTATTTGTTTTTCTTTACCGTTTATCTTCAGGCTGGTAGCAAATTGCAGGTTGATATCATAACCTACTGTATAATCGAACCTGCTGCCTATACGGTTGTTGTAGCTGGCGCGCGCGAACACATCACTGAATGAGGATGTATCCTGTGCCCCCGCCTGGCTGTTCAGCTCTTCCGTCAGTGTCACCATATCTTTTATATAGCTGGTGCGCGTACGGTAGTACAGCATATAACCATTCTGGCTCTGCCATGTGCCTTTGCCCAGTTTACCATTCAGCGACAGGCGGTTCATCCATCGTTTTGTACGGTAATACTCATCTTTGGAATAAGCACCGTTAAAAGGGTCCCATGTTTCCAACACGCCTTTATTGGTCACTTTCTCTTGCATATAGTCGCTGGCCAGGCGGGCATTGAAGCCCGAGGGTGCGGTATAGTTGTATGCGAAATTGCCTAACCCCTGTTCATTAGGTTTAAACAGGAAGCCACGGGCGTAATGTAAAGTATCATCTTCATAAACTTTTACCTGCTCTATCTTATTCCAACCGGCAAATTCATTGCGGCCGCCACCTATTGTCAGTTGGCTGCGTTTACCTACGCGCGTACTAACTGATGCGTCAAAATTGTACCTGCCTATTGATTCATAATACCCGCCTGCATTTAAAGAAAGTGGTTTAGTTTCTTTTTTAGTGATGATGTTAACTATGCCTCCTAATGCATCCGTGCCATACACAACGCTCATAGGGCCTTGTATTAACTCTATACGGTCTACATTATTCAGGTTTATCTGGCTAAGGTTGATGTTTCCCCCCTCGCGTCCGTTTATGGGAATTCCGTCTATCAGTATCTTCACCTTATCGCCACCCAGACCCTGCATACGCATATTGGAGCCCAGGATATTATCGTTGTCCACCCTTACATTCAATTGGTTCTTCATCACCTCATTCAGTGTTACCGCCCCTTGCGCCTGTATCTGTTCTTTGGTAATAACACGGTAGACAGACAATGCGTCCTTTTGTTTCTGCGGTGTGTTCAACCCGGTTACTACTACCTCGTTCAGGGCTGAGAATTTTTTATTCATGTACAGGGTGAGCACATTGGCTACAGGCGGAGTAATAAATGTTTTCTTCACGGTTTCAAAACCCAGGGCGTTCACCTCAATGGTCATGGGGTATTCCTCGGCAACGATATTAGCAATTCCGTTTTCATTACTCTGCACAGTATTGAGCACAGCACCCGTACCCGACAAGATGTGTACATATGCAAACGGTACAGTCTCGCCATTGTTCCTGTCCGTCAGTTGTAGGCGAATGGTTTGCGCCTGTGCCACTACCGTTGCTAAGAGTAAACTTAAAAATCCGAAAAGCTTTTTCACTGATGCCTGTATTTTTTAAAGAAACCTTGCCACCCATCAGGGCGGCAAGGTTTGTATTTATTCCAATTCTTTTTGCCCCTTTATTAACGCTGCACCTGTACTTTCTCAGCTATTTTCAGTTGGCTGTTGTTTACAGTTACTATATAAATACCTGCCGGGAAAGCAGACATATTCACGCTATAAGCATTTACACCTGCTGACAGTTGTACCTGCTGTTTAACCACTATCTTACCTGTGATATCTGTTACCGCCAGTATAGTGTTATTATCCGCTTGCTTCGCATCTACCATAACGTTCACTACGTTTTGTGCGGGGTTGGGGTAGATACTGTATTTTGCTACAGAAGCGTTTACATCATTTACGTCCAGGCCCACAGTTGCCAGTTTGCGGGTTTCAAACACAATCTTACCGGTAGCCGTACCATCAAAACGGGTAAACTGCAGGTGATAATATTCCTGCTGGCCGTTGGCTGTATCAGGTATAATGATATAGCTGGTGTCCGGCGCTACTGTCCACATACCTGCAAAGCGTTTCCAATCGTCACCAATAGTGTTGGTAAAGGCACTTGCGTTAGGCGTATAAGTCATATAATTAGCAGAAGTGACTGTAGATGGGTTAACACCTGTTACCTTAACTACTTTTACTTTCAGGTTGCTGAGCACACCTACATAATTCTGGTATTTGTTGGGGTTAGCGCCAAATACACGGTCTTTCAGGTATTGTGTGAACATTATGTGCCAATTGCTTCTTGACGGTTCACGATCCAGGAACTGGCCGGTTGACATGTTGTAATAAGCGAACAGGCGGTCGTTGTAAGGGGCTAAACGCTTGATGCTGTCGCTTACATCACCGGTACCGTCCCATTTAGCTACGCGAAACCAGTAACCTACGTTACCTACGCTCACATATTTTTGTACCCACAGCTGATAGAATGTGCCCCCAGCCTTTACCAGGTACAGGCTGTCACCGGTCAGCTGATGCGTATTCATATCATACATACCCCAACCAAAATCGAAGAGGTCACCCAAGTCGCGGTTAGTAGTGAAAGCACCCGTGCCCCAGGTGGTATCTTCATTCAGCAACTGATCGCCGTAAGCAACCAGAGTGTCTGCGGAAGTCAAATTACCGAAGTGAACACTGGCCTGCTTGTGCAGCGAATATACCTGCACATCGCGCTTGTTATGATTAGCCCTGATAGTAGCGTTAAACATCGGCTCGCCAAAGCGTGTAGTCTGGAAAGCGATGTCCCAGTTGTTGGCAGCCTGGCTGGCATCGTTACCGTTAGCTATATTGTAAAAAATATCGTTTGCATAGCTGGCACCCATTTCCACCGAGTCAGCAACCCATGTTTGCGCGTTTACTTGAGAACCAATTGCAATGGCAACCGTTAATAAGGTAGATTTTAACTTCATCTTGAGAACATTTAGTCCTCAAAGGTACGTTGGCCTTGCACTTACATTATCGGGAATGATTAGAAGTCTTTACAATCCCGTGACAGAAACATTAATAGCGGGTTAAGCTATATCCAGCCGTTGTTGTGCAGCAGCTTGGCTATCTGCACAGCGTTGGTGGCTGCACCTTTGCGCAGGTTGTCGGCTACTACCCAGCAGTTGAGGGTATTAGGCTGGGAATAGTCGCGCCTGATGCGGCCTACGAATACTTCGTCTTTGCCTGCTGCATCAAGCGGCATGGGGTATGCCTTCATTTCAGGATTGTCCACCACTATCACACCGGGAAAGCGTGCCAGCAGATTGCGCACGTCTGATTCTTCAAAATCCTCGCGGAATTCGATATTCACACTCTCGCTATGTCCGCCCGATACAGGCACACGCACAGTAGTGGCGGTTACTTTAATAGTATCATCCCCCATTATTTTATTGGTTTCCAGCACCATTTTCATCTCCTCTTTGGTATAGCCGTTGTCTGTAAACACGTCTATCTGGGGGATGACATTCATATCTATGCGGTGCGGGTAAACATGATGTTCGGTACTTCCCGCGCGCTGCTCCATCATTTCGCTCACGGCCTTCTGCCCGCTGCCCGATACGGACTGGTAGGTGCTCACCACTACCCTTTTGATATGATATTTGTCGTGCAGGGGTTTCAGCACCATTACCATTTGTATGGTTGAGCAGTTGGGGTTGGCGATAATCATATCATCCTTAGTGAGGGTATGGCCGTTTACTTCCGGTACCACCAGTTTCTTGGTCGGGTCCATTCTCCAGGCCGATGAATTATCCACTACCCTGCACCCTGCTTCGGCAAATTTGGGAGCCAGCTCCAGCGACACACTGCCGCCTGCTGAAAATATAGCCAGGGCGGGTTTCATAGCTATAGCAGTATCAGCATTTACCACAGGCCAGTCCTTACCGGCAAACTTCACTAAGTTGCCTACAGACCTTTCTGAAGCTACAGGTATCAACTCTGTAACCGGAAAGTTGCGTTCTTCCAATGTCCTCAATATGGTACTGCCTACCAAACCCGTGGCACCTACTACTGCTACCCGCATGACTGATTTTTTTTAAGGCTGCAAAGATAAGGGCAAGTATGACAGGTAAAAAATGAGTTTCAGAATTTTCAATCCAGCCCGGGCAGGCCGTCAATACTTTGCAGGTTCTTTTCTGCGCGGTATATCTTCAGCCCCTCGTCTCCTTTATTCGCAGTCCATTTGTCCAGTACATCCCGTTCAGCTTTAAAATCCATCAGCGGTACGGCATAACCGCAGGAGTCGGATATGCGTGTGGCATTCACTTTAATAAACGCCCTTGTGCCCTGGTGTTGGGGAAATAGAGCTGCCAGTTCCGCAAATTCAGGATGTGTTGGTTCTATCACCTCACCCAATCCATGTATGCGTACAATCTTTGGCGGTCCGTCGAAAGCGCAAAACATGATGACGATACGGCCATTTTCTTTGAGGTGGGCGATGGTTTCTACCCCACTGCCCGTCAGGTCCTGGTACACAATGGTATTGCTATCCGTTACACGCAGCGAGTCCAGCCCCTTTGGCGAACAGTTGATATGCCCCTTGCCCGACAATGGTGCGGTAGCTACAAAGAATATCTTTTGTGCCACTATCCATTCCTGCAATTGCGGGGTGAGGGTA
>JACFNS010000022.1:13951-14608 GCA_019454705.1 Taibaiella sp.
TGCCCATATCATCAATTTTGCTTCGCATGCAATCTAATTATTATTCCCCCAATCATATAAAACATCTTGCACCTGCCTACACTAAACATTAATAAATAAAACTATAAACCGGCTCACCCACTACCCTTTTAAACCATTAACCTTATCTTGCAGACCTAAATAAAAATACTGAGCAATGCCACTGATAGCGCCTTCCATACTTTCCGCCGATTTTCTCAACCTGGGACGTGATATAGAAATGGTGAACAACAGCGAAGCCGACTGGTTTCACCTCGACGTGATGGACGGCCGCTTCGTGCCCAACATCAGCTACGGCATGTCCATCATCAAAACCATGAAGAAGGTGGCTACCAAAACCTTTGACGTGCACCTGATGATTGTAGAACCTGAAAAATACTTCGCAGAATTTAAGGATGCAGGCGCAGATGTACTTACAGTACATTATGAAGCCAGCACTCACCTGCACCGTAATGTACAGGCTATAAAAGCATTGGGCATGAAGGCCGGCGTATCACTGAACCCACACACCCCTGTTAGTGTATTGGAAGATATTATCGCTGATCTGGACCTGGTGCTTATTATGAGTGTCAACCCCGGCTTTGGCGGGCAGAAGTTTATACCCCTGGCGCTCGAAAAAGTAAAGAAACTTAAAACCAT
>JACFNS010000519.1 GCA_019454705.1 Taibaiella sp.
TAGTCAATAATTTTAAGTAAATAATAAAAGTCTGAAATGGGAATTTATATACGTTGCAATATACTATTAATTTATCTAAAAAAAATGCCCTAAATGATTTCTTCAAATCGTTTCCTCGCGAAGCAACACATTATCAGAAACTTATTTTTGAAAGGCCTGAATCCCGGTTAAAACGGCAAGACACAGAGCATCCGCGTATGGCATGACGTATTGACACAGCTATATACCTCATATTATTTAACAGAAACATACAGGCTATCAAACAGATACACCCTTTAAAAAAAAGATATTATTATTTGATAATTTTATCTAAATAGATTAAACTTGTGCCTTTATATGTATATCAGATGTAACTCTGAAATAACTGGTAAAAAGCATTTTTAAATTCCACAAATACAAACAAACGTTATGCTAACACACGTACGCCCAGTTCATACCTTTAGAAACAACCTTATCCTATCCGGCTTGTTGTTGGTATTGTCTTTTACCATTCTGACGAATGGCTGGGGGCAAACAGTTACTATTGGAGCGGTACAAGTACACAGCGTTATCCATTAGGAAACTACTACGGATACGAACGCAGTGCGTCGCTTTATACTTCCGCAGAATTGACTGCGGTAAATGGAAGTTGGATAAACAAACTTGCTTGGTATATTGCAGGAACAACAAACACGTATCCAACGCCAACTAAAATTTATTTGAAAAACATCGGCGCCGGAACAATGGCTGCTTCAACTTGGGCTAATATGATTTCCGGTGCAACTTTAGTTTATGATGCAACCATTCCAACTGTTGCACCTGCTAATGACTGGTTTGCCATTACACTGAGCCAAGTTTTTCCTTATTATGGAGGGAACTTATTGGTATTAGTTGAACGAAATTATGGAGGTAGTGGTGGGGGGGGAAGTACAGCGCCTACAGTTCGCTACTCTACATCAACAAACAATCATCAATATTGGCAACAAGATAATTCTGCGCCTACAGGAAATGGAATACTATCAGCTAATAGACCTAACATTCAAATTTCATATTATTTGCCTGATTACTCCGCCCAAGTTCTTTCCGTCAACTACGGCACGAATGATTGGTGTATAGGCGAAACACGAAGCGTCAGTGTCACCCTAAAAAATACCGGATCACGTACATGGTACAAAACAGGTGTCACCTCGCCTTGTTCCGCTACTAATTTAGAAGTGGCTTTGGCCATCAAATGGAATGGAGATCCCTGGTTTGATTCCTATGGCTCCTTGAGCCGCTTCCCATTACCCAATGATGTGGCACCCGGTGGCACGGTTACGGTAACCTTAACCAATGTGCCCTCGCCCAACGGCAATCCGGTAGGCCCAAACAACCTTTCTATTAACCTCATAGCAAGAGAATGTCAGTGGTTCGTTAATCCCGGCACGATATGGACCTCTCCTGCCATTAATATCAATCCTTTGCCAACGGTATCTGCCGGTGCACCTATAGCAATAGGCTGTGGGAATAACGGGATGTTGAATGGAAGTATAGCACCTCTTTTATTAAATGGGTCTAATACATTTAGTTATTCCGGCAGTGGTTATGATTGCAATAACTTTTTGATTGGTGGGATAACGTCTGGTATGCCA
>JACFNS010000520.1 GCA_019454705.1 Taibaiella sp.
AATTGCTCAAGAGGACGTTTTTGTATAAAAGGCTCATCACCCTGGATGTTTATCACTACGTCTGCATCAATATCAGCGGCAGCTTCGGCTATCCTGTCTGTGCCGCTTTCATGCTCCCTTTTACTTCTTAACACTTTGCCGCCGGCATTTTCTACTTCACGTTGTATATCGTCACTGTCTGTTACCACTATCACTTCTGCAAAAAAACCGGTGCTGACAGCGGCCTCGTATGTACGTGTTATCAGCGCCTTGCCTTTTATAGGCGTCAGCATCTTGGCAGGAAAGCGCGTAGAACCTATACGAGCGGGTATGAGTGCTATTACTTTCATCTTACTTTTTTTGCAAGCAACCTGCTATGAATAATATCCAACCCAATACAAAAAACAAACCACCTATGGGCGTAATCAGACCAAAGCCGCCCAGCCCGACTTGCCCGCCCGACTTGAGCATAACCAACAGATATAAGGAGCCACTGAATAACACAGTGCCTGTAATAAAACAAATAGATGCCCACCTTAGTGTCTTTGCCGGCTGGTGAGCGTATACAAGGCCCGATGCCAACAGTGCAAGTCCGTGATACATCTGGTAACGGGCAGCGGTTTCGAATGTCTTTTGCAACTCAACCGTAAGCACCTCCTTCAGCGCATGTGCGCCGAATGCGCCCAGTATTACCGATAAACCTGCAAACAAAGCACCGATTATTAACGCCGGTTTGTACATAACTCTACTATTTGTTCAAAATTAGCAATAATCCTTTCATCAGGCTGCAAGGCATAATCAGCCTGCTCATAATAATCTTTACGTTCGTGATAAAGCCGTTCCAACTGCTCGTGTATATTTTCACCCTTAAGCAATGGCCGCATGTTATCTTCATCTTGCTTTAATCTTTCAGCCAGTGTGTCTATATCTGCTTGCAGGTATACTACACAACCGCATCGTTTCATCAGCTCCAGGTTGTTATTATACAGAGGCGTGCCACCACCACAGGCAACTATAACATTGTCCTGCAAGCAAAGTTGTTCCAGGCAATCCGTTTCTTTTTTCCTGAAATACACTTCGCCATTTGTAGCAAATATTTCATGTATGGCTCTTCCTTCTTTTGTTTCAATATATTCATCCAGGTCTGTAAACGCGAGTCCATACTTATCAGCCAGTTTACGCCCCCAATATGTTTTACCCGCGCCAGGCATACCTACCAGGAAGAACCGACTCATAGTTTATCATTAATATATTTCCAAATCATGAGCATGCCCATGTGCGCTGCCAGTTCCTTATTCAGGTGTCTATTGTAATGAAACTGGAACTTCTTGGTCTTAACACCTTTATCACCGTCAACAGCCATCCATACCAACCCCTTTTGTATATGTGCGTCTTCTCCTCCAAAGCTCAATTGGCCCGTAACAGATAAACTGTAATCACTGCCAAACATTTTTCTTGCATTTACTGCCAACTCAATAGCTGTTTCTTCACTAATGGCTGTATGCTGTTCGATTGTTTGCCTATCTACTGCTAATACGGAGGTTTTCAGCCTGCTTTGGTAAGGCACCATCGCACCATCAAAATATTGACTTGAACCCTGCACCTGAGTAATTA
>JACFNS010000521.1 GCA_019454705.1 Taibaiella sp.
CGCCCTGGACCGCGAACTGGCTGTAGATAAGGAGCATATTACCATAGAAGGCGACAATGTAATATACAAGAATAGCTGGGTGGCTGCAGGCAACAAGGTTACCTGGAACATGCTGCACTACGATGTGCAGTTGATAGGTGGTATGGTGCTGCACCAGGGCAAAATAGCTGAAATGGCTACCGGTGAAGGTAAAACACTGGTTTCTACTTTGCCGGCATACCTCAATGCATTGTCCGGCATGGGTGTGCATATAGTAACAGTGAATGACTACCTGGCACGACGCGACCAGGAGTGGAACGGGCCACTGTTTGAATTCCTTGGGTTAACAACAGATTGTATTGACAAACACCAACCTAACTCTGAACGTCGCCGCAAAGCCTATATGGCTGATATTACTTACGGTACTAACAACGAATTCGGCTTTGACTATCTGCGCGATAACATGGTGCACCAGCCTGATGAAATGGTACAGCGCAAACACCACTATGCAATGGTGGATGAGGTGGATAGCGTATTAATAGATGACGCGCGTACACCGCTTATCATTTCGGGCCCGGTGCCACGTGGCGAGGAGCAACAATTTGCGCAACTGAAGCCACGTATAGAAAAGCTGGTAGAAGAGCAACGCAGGATAATAACCAAGAGCCTGACAGAAGCCAAAAAGCTGATAGCGGAAGGCAAGGCAGACAAAGAAAATGGCGGACTGCATTTGTACCGTGCATACAGGGGGTTACCGAAGAATACTGCCCTGATAAAATTTCTGAGTGAAGAAGGTAACAAACAGATACTGCAAAAGACGGAAAACTACTACCTGGGCGAGCAGCAGCGTAATATGCCCAAGGTGGATGCCGAGCTATTCTTTACTATTGACGAAAAACACAACAGTGTAGACCTGACAACAAAGGGCCTAAACCTCATAACAGGACACGCTGAAGACCCCAATTTCTTCGTATTGCCGGATATAGGTTCGGAATTGGCTGAGATTGAAAAAATGGACGCCGGCGATGAAGAAAAAGCAAAACGCAAAGACGCACTCCTACAGGATTATGCCATTAAGGCAGACCGCATACACTCATTACAGCAATTGCTGAAAGCATATACATTATTTGAAAAAGATGTGGAATATGTGGTGATAGAAGGCAAAGTGAAGATAGTGGATGAGCAAACCGGACGCATTATGGAAGGCCGCCGCTATAGCGATGGTCTGCACCAGGCAATAGAAGCCAAAGAAAATGTGACGGTGGAAGCCGCAACACAGACTTTCGCTACCATCACCCTGCAGAATTTCTTCCGTATGTACCACAAGCTGGCAGGTATGACCGGTACTGCCGAAACGGAAGCGGGTGAATTCTGGGAGATATACAAGCTGGATGTGGTGACTATACCTACCAATGTGCCCATATCGCGCAAAGACGAGCAAGACCTGGTATATAAAACCAAACGCGAAAAATACAAGGCTGTAATAGATGAGATAGAGGCGTTAAAAGAAAAAGGCCGCCCGGTACTGGTAGGTACCACATCGGTAGAGGTGTCGGAATTGCTGAGCAGGATGCTGACGCAGAAAAAAATACAGCACAACGTACTGAACGCCA
>JACFNS010000023.1:0-5814 GCA_019454705.1 Taibaiella sp.
TAGCTGTTGCTACAGCCGATATACTTACTACTGTTAAGGAATTAAGGGCCCGGGGCATTGAATTCCTGGATACGCCGGATGCCTACTACGAAACTTTGCTGGAGCGTGTGGGTACTATTGACGAAGAGGTGAAACAGTTGCAGGAATTGAAAATATTGGTGGACAGGGACGAAGAAGGTTACCTGCTGCAGATTTTCACGAAGCCCCAGCAAGACAGGCCCACCCTTTTCTTCGAAATTATTCAGCGGAAAGGTGCGCAGAGCTTCGGTGCGGGCAACTTCAAGGCTTTGTTCGAATCGATAGAGCGTGAACAGGCTAAGCGGGGCAATTTGTAAAATCAGTCATTAAATCAATTTGTTAAGGGGTCGTTAAGACCCCTTTTTCATGTTTTCTTTAACGGGTATCATGCGATATTAAATTTATCTTTGTATTTATTATTTTTGAACGAATACATCTGAAAGAAAGAGAACATGTTGCATAAATTTTTCAAAGTTTTACTACCCCTGTTGTTTATAGCGGCTATTCCATCCTTTGCGCAGGACGATTTAAAAACGTTCCGCAATTTCCAGTTTTCATTCAACAGGGTATCCGGTGCGTATGCCAAGTTTAACGACAGCATACAGCGCATGTTTCGCAATAAGGGGTTAAGCTACCCTCCTAAAGATATTTACATCCGCTCTTTTAAGGCACAGAACGAACTGGAACTTTGGGCGCGCGATAACAGTAACGATGAATATAAGCTGGTGAAAAGCTACAGGATATGCGCCCTTTCGGGCATACTGGGGCCCAAACGCTGGGAAGGTGATCGCCAGGTACCTGAGGGTTTTTATTTCATAGAAGACTTTAATCCCCGCAGCGACTTCTACCTGTCTATGCTGATTAACTACCCCAATTATTCTGACTTATTGTTCAGCAACAAACAGAAACCGGGCGGTGATATTTACATACATGGTGGCTGCTCTACAGTTGGCTGTCTACCCATGACCAATAACATTATCGAAGAATTATACGTTACCTGCCTGAATGCAAAACTTAACGGTCAGATCAATATACCGGTCCACATTTTCCCAACCAAGTTTACACGCAACGGCCTTAACTTCCTGGGTCGCGAATATGGTATGGAAGATGAAAAGCAGAAATTCTGGGTGAACCTGAAATACCAATATGACTACTTTGAACGCAACCATAAAATATTGCCTGTTATTTATACACCCGATGGCGAATACGTATATGGCAATTAACGGCTCACACTATTTTTTCCCTTAAATTGCAGCCCGTAGCTTAATACTAAGAACAACAGGACATGCAACTAAGATATTTCAACAGCAATACTTACAAGTTAATAAGTATTGCTGTTTTGTTTGGTATTATTATCGCCTTTATTTCCTGCGAAAAGGAGGTGAACATCAACCTGGATACGGGAGAGCCAACATTAGTGATAGAAGGTGGAATTGAAAATGACTTGCCACCCGTTGTATTACTCACCAAATCGATAGGATATTTTGAGAAACTAGACCTGGAAACCTTGCAAAACACGGCTGTACATGATGCCGAGGTATATGTAAGCGATGGTACCAAACGCGTCAGGCTCAAGGAATATTCGGTAGATACAGGTATCAACGGGAATAAGTTTTACTATTATAGCATAGTAGATTTCTCTAATCCAGTCTTCCCCCCGGTAGATTCTGTAATACTGGGCGAATTGGAAAAATACTATAAACTAACTGTGATTGTAGATGGAAAAACATACGAATCAACTACAAAAATTCCGACACCTACGATTGTAGATTCAATCAGAACGACAGTACCTGCACGCCCTAACCCCGATCAAAATAGCCGTATACTGCGAGTATATTTCAAAGACCCGGATACCGCAGGTAATTACCTCAGGTATTTCACTTCTCTGAACAATGGGCCTATGTATCCTGCACTTAATTCAGTATTCAACGACGAAATAATCAATGGCACTGACTTCAACTCAGAATTTCCGCTTGGCGAGCCTCGTTCCACAACCCGGAATTTTGATTCTCTAGGTGTATGTTATCCCGGCGATACGGTAAGGCTAAAATGGACTGCTATTGACAAAAGAGTGTATGATTTCTGGGGCACCTACGAATATGCACTAGGTACATTAGGCAGTCCCTTCGCTACACCCATACAGGTAAAGTCTAATATAAATAATGGTGCCCTCGGCGTATGGGCGGGCTATGGGGCGTTATACTATACAATAGTTGCAGAATAGGTTTTTATCTATATCGCTATAACCCTTAGCTGCATTTTTTTTTGCATTTTTGTATTCTAATGAATGATTTTTATATGGCTGAAACAGAAAAAGTACATTGTTTGATAATAGGCTCCGGTCCGGCGGGTTATACTGCTGCTATATATGCATCACGTGCAGGCTTAAACCCTGTTCTTTACCAGGGCCTGCAACCGGGCGGGCAGCTCACAATAACTACAGATGTTGAAAACTACCCGGGTTATCCTGATGGCATTATGGGCCCGCAGATGATGGTGGATTTTGAAAAACAGGCTGCCCGCATGGGTGCCGATATACGTTGGGGGTATGCAACAAAGGTAGATTTGTCAAAACGTCCGTTCCGTGTGGAGATTGATGAAGAAAAGTGGATAGAAACTGATGCACTGATCATAGCAACAGGTGCTTCTGCTAAATGGCTGAATATCGAATCAGAACAACGCCTGAACGGGCATGGCGTTTCCGCCTGTGCTGTATGCGATGGTTTCTTCTTCAAAGGACAGGAAGTAGCTATAGTAGGTGCCGGCGATACAGCTGCCGAAGAAGCGCTGTACCTGTCTAAAATTTGCAGTACCGTGCATATGATCGTTCGCCGCGACGAAATGCGCGCCAGCGTGGTGATGCAGGAGCGCGTTAAAAAGACGCCGAACATAAAAATCTATTGGAACTCAGAAACCAAAGAGGTACTGGGCGATAACAAAGTAACAGGCGTAACTATTACGAACAACGTGACGAACGAAGACACCACCATTCCGGTTAGCGCATTCTTCGTAGCAATTGGGCACAAACCCAATTCCGACCTGTTTAAAGGCGTACTGGATATGGATGAAGCGGGTTACCTCAAAACCATACCGGGCACTTCCAAAACTAATATCGAAGGTGTATTTGCCTGCGGCGACGTACAGGACAAAATATACCGCCAGGCTGTAACAGCAGCAGGCAGCGGCTGTATGGCTGCCCTGGATGCTGAACGCTACCTCGGGGCCCTGGAGCATGTGGCAGCAGAGCATGCTAATGCATAGATAATGAGGTAATTCAGATATTCGGGCGCAATATACATTCAGGTATTGCGCCCTTATTATTATTTTCGCTTGATGAAAACTGTGTTCTTATTCTTGTTTACCATTTCATATCACTTACTTTCAGGCACAGTCAATGCCGCCGGCTCTGATATAATGGTGGTGATTGATGTAACTGACAGCACATCTGTCAATGGTACTGTAATTGCAGAAATAAAATTTAAAGACAAAGGCTTTAAAACCAAATGTACTTATATAGATGCGATCAACTACCTGAAAGAACAAGCTAAAGAGCACGGTGCTAACGTTATCAAAATAACACAACATAAGTATCCTGATTCTTGGAGTTCCTGCCACCGTATGGAGGCAACATTATACCATGTGGAGGATGCCGGGGCGCTGGAGAAAGAAATAACCTGGACAACGGGCAGGCTCCTTGCTGCTGCAGATTTCAAAGCGGAACGTTCACCACTACCGGCAAGTGGCCTGGGCGCTGTTTCCGATTGCGGCATTAGCTTCGCATCATCTGCTGCCAATGCTTTTGCCAAAGTTCGTTTTTCTGTACAAGCGGTCTTCACCACAGGTCGCTCATGGATACACCCGGAACATGTGCAGAACAA
This sequence comes from Taibaiella sp., assembly GCA_019454705.1. GTDB lineage: Bacteria > Bacteroidota > Bacteroidia > Chitinophagales > Chitinophagaceae > UBA5543. Next base: position 3,897 of record JACFNS010000023.1, read on the forward strand.
AGAATTGCTGAATCATGAACAGAAACATTTTGATCTGTGCGAGTTGTATGCACGCAAACTATACAAGGAACTACAGGATGCTGGTTTAACCGCCGCTACAATGCAACAGGCCAATAATATATTCAAGACTGTATACAACGAATACAATGAAAGGCAGTATAAGTATGATACAGAAACCGAACACGGCACTAACCTGAAAGAACAAGCAAAATGGGATACTATCATTTTGGAAGAGTTAAACTCCCTAAGTGCATATGCTGACCACCTCTGACACCATGACAATGACAGACCTGCAACAATACATACAATCTTACTTTGAAGTAAAGAGCGAAGACCTGGCGGTTATCGCTTCGAAGTTTCAATACAGGGAAGTAAAGAAAGGTGACTACCTGCTGAAACAAGGCAGGCAATGCAACCAGCTCACATTTATCCAATCGGGCTTAGTAAGGATATACACTACGGTAGATGACCGTGAGATAACACAATGGATATCCACTAAGGGGTACTTCGTTACCGACCTGGCTTCATTTATCTTCAACACCCCTGCCCGCTGGAACCTGCAAACACTTACTGACTGCGAACTGTACACCATAGAAAAGCCTGACTACGAATCGCTGGGCAATGCTATACCTGAGTGGCACAAACTGGAGAAACTGTTTATTGCCAAATGCTTTATCATACTGGAGGAACGGGTGAACAGCCATTTGTTCATGACGGCTGAGGAACGATACACTAAACTCTTCCAACTACAACCTGACCTCTTTAACCAGGTACCCCTGCAATACCTGGCCTCCATGTTGGGCATGACACCCGAAACCCTCAGCCGCCTGCGCAAGAAACAACTGGGTTGATTTCTTGACCTATATCAAGTTTGCGCCTTTGTTCTCATGCCATCTTTGCATTATCAAAAAAACATAGTACAATGAAACGCATCATTCAAATAGAAGAACTGGCTATGACTGCCGCAGCTATTTATCTCATAGGCCAACTGGATATTAGCCTTAGCTGGTGGCTTTATCTCCTACTCTTTTTCAGCCCAGACCTTGGTATGTTGGGTTACGTGGTGAATACTAAGATTGGCGCAATTACTTACAACCTGTTCCACCACAGAGGTATCGCAATTGTTATTGCCACAGTCGGAATAATGATAGTTAGCCAATATGTATTACTGGCCGGGCTTCTGTTGTTCGCTCACGCCAGTTTCGACAGGATTTTTGGATTTGGCCTGAAATACTTTACCAGCTTTAAACATACCCACCTGGGGGTGATGAAATAACAGCTTTGAGTCAATATCTTTCTTATTTTTATACTTCACTAAAACCAAAGAAATTATGAAACAATTAAAAACCTTGATTATTGCTACGATTACCTTTATGGCTGCTGGCTGTAACAAGAGCGTTCAAACTAATGTAAACACTCACGCCCATCAGGCTTTAACCCGGACTGTTGGCCCGATTACGTTTTCAGGCCAATTGGCATGGTTCAGCTTTGGTACCAGGGCAGAAACTGAACCAGGCGTATGGCAGTGTCAAAGCTCTTATGACCACTGCCAATACCAATATGTAGATAATATAGCCGAACATGATGTTGTAAATGGTGAAGCCACCGGGGAAATCGGATACGATGGTTCAACACTCATCATAGCCCTCGATAAAAATTCGATGACTAGTACTGACGTACAAGGATATTATTCAAGAGACGGTGAATTTCATCTGGATGCAAACGGGTTCTACGCTACATCAGGCTTTGATATTAAGAATATAGACGACGCTAACCCAAACACTGTTGGGGACATACATGTTGACGCGGGAATATACCCTGTGTATGAGGACGAAAATTCCATATTGGTCGTATTTGACGAGCCATAACATCACTATTCAAAACTGCGGTCGCCACCTTGTTAACCCAAGGTGGCGAT
>JACFNS010000023.1:5824-14343 GCA_019454705.1 Taibaiella sp.
TAACAGCCTGACCGGAATTTACCGACTAGTACGGATTCCAACGGCTCTCGGAATAATGTATATTACGTGATATTTAATATCATGTTCAAAACACTTAGTCTTACGGTATTGCTACTACTGACAATCGCTGTGTCAGGACAGGAAAACCGAAAGTTTATAGATAGCCTGCAGTTACGATTGAAAGCGACAAAACCTACGGACAAAGCGGCTGTTTATAATGAGTTGGCTTATACTTTCCGTTATATGTCCGGCGACACAACACTAATATATGCGAAGTCAGCAGTCGAATATGCAATCAAACACCATGATAAGAGAAATGAGGCGGAGGCATATTTGAATATCGCATACGTGCTCAAAGACCGGGGCCAATATCAAGATGCCGTTACCTATCAACTCAAAGCCCTGAGACTTTGTGAACAGACAGGGGACGAGAAAAAGCTTGCTTCAGCATATAACGCCTTAGGTATAACCTACAAAAAAATGCGTCGGTGGGACGAAGCATTGGTGTATTATATGAAAGCTAATACCCTGGCTGTAAAATTCAAAGATTATTCCCGCATATCCTTTACTTACAACAACATTGGCACAATATACCTTGAAAAATAGGATTGGGGGAAAGTTGAAGATTATTATGACAGCGCACTCAAATACGCCGATTTGTCAAAAGATAACCGTGCCTTAGCAACAGTGTTATCGAATATGGCGGATCTGTACCGGGCACAGCTAAAATACGATAAAGCAATACAGACACTCAATCAATGCCTGCAATATGACAAGGCCAACATGGATAAGTATGGCATGTATATGTCCTATTTTCAGCTGGCAAGGGTATATAGTGAAAAGAAAGACTATCGTAAATGGAAAATATATGCCGACTCAGCCAATAATATAGCCTTACAAGAGCAATTGCAACGTGAGCGTATAGACCTGTTGTCCTGGAGCGCGACAGTGGCGGAATGGCAAGGTGATATTAAATCAGCCTTTAGTTATTACAGGCAGGCACGTGCTATTAATGATTCTCTACTCACTGAGACTACCGCGAAACAGGTATCCGAACTGCAAACCAAATATGAAACCGAAAAGAAGGAACAACAGATAGTCTTGCAGCAGTCTGAATTGAAAAGTAAAAATTATGTTATAGCGGGTATATCGGGAGTACTGCTATTGGGCGGCCTGCTCAGTTATTCCTATTACCGGCGATACAGGTTGGTGCAACAAACCAAATTACAGCAAGCTGTATTACAGCAACAGGAACTAGCCACACAGGCTGTGCTGGAAGCTGAAGAGAAAGAACGCCAGCGCATAGCGGGCGACCTGCATGACGGCGTAGGGCAATTGATGAGTGCCGCCCGCATGAACCTGTCTTTAATTGAAAACGAACTGAATTTTGAAGATGATAATCAAAAGGCAGCCTTCGATAAAGCGCTGGTGCTGGTAGATGATAGTTGCAGAGAGGTACGTGCAGTGTCGCACAACATCATGCCCAATGCATTGCTGAAAGCAGGCCTCATATCAGCTATCAGGGAATTTATACAGAAGATAGACCAGCGTGCGCTGGAAGTAACATTATATACGGACGGCATTAATGAACGTCTGCCTTCCAATGTAGAGTCCGTACTGTACCGAGTGATACAGGAATGTGTAAATAATGTTATCAAACACTCCCATGCCAACAAGTTGGATATTACCCTGATAAAAGATGAAGAGGGTATCAGCATTACGGTAGAAGATAACGGTAAAGGTTTCGATACAAGGACTTCACCGGAAGGCATCGGGCTCAAGAATATACAGACGCGCATCCACTACCTGAAAGGTAGCATTGAGTGGGATTCCGCACCCGGAAAAGGAACAGTAGTGACTATACAAGTTCCACTGACGGATGTCGGATAGCTACAACTGCAAACCAACATATCTTCTTATATTTACGTTGTTTAACCATCATCTGGTATATGAAGATAAAACTGATTCTACTGGCTATTGCCTGTGCTATTACTTTTAACACCTCTCACCTTTTTGCCCAGGGTAATAATGTTATAGCTGATTTTATCAACCAAAATACCGATAAGAGTGCCATATACCTGGTACAGAACGGCAATGTATTGGCAGGCTTCAACACGGACAGGAAAATGCCACTGGCAAGTACTGTTAAAATCATCATCGCTATAGAATATGCTCACCAGGCTGCAGCGGGTAAGATTGACCCCATGCAATGGATAGATTCCACCGAACTGGACAAGTACTATATACCCAACACCGACGGCAATGCCCACCCAAAATGGCTATCGTACCTGAAAGCCATGACAAGATTACAAAATGGGAAGCTGCCGCTACAAGAGGTAGCCAAAGGCATGATAGACTTCAGCTCGAATGCCAATACCGAATACCTGCTGGACCTGCTGGGAGTAGACAACGTGAACAAACGCCTTACAGCGCTCGGCCTTACTAATCACGACTCCCTGTATTACTTTGTCAGCAGCCTGGGTGTTCTCAACGGCAAGACCGTACCTGAACTGGAAAAGATTTCCATGGGGGAATACAGGGCACTATCTGCTGCGCAACATGATAAAATGAAGGCTGACCCGACCTACAAGAACAATATCGTTTTCCTGCCGATGAATGTACAAAAGGTATGGAGCGACCGCCTGCCGGCATCTACAGTTAAGGAGTATGTATCCATCATGCAGAAGATTAACAGCAGGACGTACTTTGACAATAGTACACAGAAGCACCTGAGCATAGTGATGGAGCGCCTGATGGACAACCCCGCCAACCAGCAATGGCTGAAACACGCCGGGATGAAAGGCGGCTCTACATCGTGGGTGCTGACCAAGGCGTTGTACGCTACCACTACCACGGGAGAGTCCACAGAGCTTGCCTACTTCTTCAACGACCTTACAGAAGAAGAATTTGAGAAGCTGGCCATGAACATGAACAGCTTTGAACTGGCGATACTTACCAACCGCAACGGTGCGAGGGACGCGATACTCAAGACATTGAACGGCCAATAGATATTCATTGTTCTAATGGCTTGATATTTGCACACAGCAAACCAACACCTTCAGTATGGAACTGGACAAGAAAGAAAAAGAACTACTGGAATCAGCTCTTAACGATTGGGAAAGCACCAACCTGCTGACCAAAGACAAGGCTGATGAACTTCGTAGTACCATTACCCTAAAGAAAGCAGGTGGCCAGGTTGCGCAATACTTCTTCATCATAGCCATCGCCTGTACCCTGCTGGCCTTCGGCGCTATCTTCATTGACGACAAGTTGCTGGAGAAGATACGCATGTACTTTGATGTAGGTAATATCATCATAGCTATTTCCTGTACACTGATTGCTCTTGCCTGGTTCATCTACCTTTCGAAGAAGCGCAAATCCATCAACTCGCTGGTGTACGAAGTGTATATGGTGCTGGGCGGACTGGTTGTTGTTTCAGGCCTGGTGTACTACTGCAAAGACATTGGCTTCGGCCCTCAATACACAGGGCTGCTGGCTGCAACGTCGGTTATTGTATTCGCATTGAGCGGCTTCTTCAAATCGCGCGCACTATGGCTGGCGGGCATACTGGCACTGATGGGCCTGTATGGCTCCTTCAGCGAGTGGCAGCAAAACGAGCGCAACCTCTTCCTTGGTATGAATTACCCTATGCGGTTTACATTGTTTGGTGTATTCATCATAGGTGTGGCATTCTTGCAGAATACCATCAGTTCGTTACGCTTTTCGCAAAGGCAAACCTATATACTCGGGCTGCTCATATTCTTCACAGGGCTGTGGGGTGTTTCCATCTTCGGCAACTATGGCCGATGGGAAGAATGGGAGCAGGTGCGACAGGTGCAGGTGATAGGCTACTCGGCTGTACTGGCTATTGTGTCTATCGCGGCGCTGATACTCGGCATCAAATACCAGGATGATGTTACACGCGACTTTGGTATCATCTTCATACTGCTGAACCTGTATAGTCGTTATTTCGAGTTCTTCTGGAATACTACTAACAAAGGCATCTTCTTCCTCGTATTAGCTGTATCATTTGCCCTGGTAGGCTGGCAAATAGAGCGGAGGATGAAGAAGGCCAAACAAGCATGATGCCATGGTATTTGCGTATTATTGCAGGCTGAACACAAGGTATGGCAAGGTATTTCCTGGAAGTAAGGTATGACGGACTGGCTTTTCACGGCTCGCAGGTGCAGGGCGAAACCCCTACCGTGCAACTGGCCATCAACAAAGCCCTGTCCACATTACTGAGGACTGAGATAGCCTCCTTCGGCGCCAGCAGGACCGATGAGGGAGTACATGCGCTCTGCAACTTCTACCACTTTGATACAGAGCAGGAGCTGACCAGCAACTTCGTGTACAAGATGAATGCTATACTGCAACCACAGATAGCCGTCAACAAAATGTACATGGCTAACGACCCTGAACTGAATTGCCGCTTTGCAGCCACCGGCAGGCAATACAGGTACAGGCTGTATTGGCATAAAGACCCGTTCAAATTTCAAAGAGCTTATTTCTTCCCCTATCATATAGACAGGCAACTGCTGAATGAAGCAGCGACTATATTGCCGGAGTACACGCATTTTGAAAGCTTCTCCAAGCGCAATACCCAAAGCAGAACTTTCATCTGTACCCTTACAGATTCGCACTGGGAAGAGCATCGTGACGAGCTGCATTATGTAGTGCGCGGCAACCGTTTCCTGCGGGGGATGGTGCGCGGGCTGGTGGGTACACAGCTACAGGTTGCTCGTGGCAAGATGAGCATAGCCGAATTCAGGCAGGTGATAGAAGCCAAGGACTGTACCCTTGCCGATTTCAGCGTACCGGGTTTTGGCCTGTACCTGGAAGACATCAGCTACCCCGTCGGGGCATTAACTGAAATAAAGAACTAATGTTTCACTTCAACCGAAGTGACTAATTCCAAACCCTTTTTGCGCTCTTCGTAAAAGTTGATGGTCTTTACTTTCTCAAATCGGGGTATGGTGCATACTGCTATGGGGTTAGTTTCATACGTCAGCATTTTGCCGCGCAGTTTGTTGAAATCGCAATAGACCTCAACGAATGTACCCGCCTTCATAGATATACGGTTGAACTCCAGTTGTATATCCTTTTTGGTAGCCGGCATCAGCAGCACTAGCATCCACTCTTTGCTAAAATTCGGTGTATCAGCCCTACCCTTGCCAAACAATTTTTCGAATTCCTGCTTTTTTGTAATCACAAAACAGTTAGGGCCATCCTTCAGCATAGCATCGCTGCCGCTGAAGAAGTAGCCCTGCAGTTTTTTCGCCTGCACTTCTGTGGGCTGGGCTGAAGCGACTGAGCTTAGCAACAGGATACAAAATGTGATGACCAGTTTATTCATACAATTGATTTATGCTCCATAAAAAGCCACTTCATCCCTGCCATCGCTGTTGCGCAGGCCGCGGAACATACCGGCAGAATTAAAACAGAACAGGCCATTGCCAGTGCCATCTACCGCTATCAGTCCGCCTTCTCCGCCCAGTTTTACCAGTTTATCTTTTACCACTATATCACATGCTTCCTGCAAAGACAAGCCTTTATACTCCATCAGGCAACTGATATCATGCGCCACTACAGCACGCAGGAAAGGCTCTCCGTGCCCGGTGCAACTGATAGCGCAGGTGGTATTGTTGGCATAAGTACCGGCACCTATTACAGGGCTGTCGCCTATACGGCCAAAGCGCTTATTGGTCATACCGCCGGTAGAAGTGCCCGCTGCCAGGTTACCCTCAGCATCGCAGGCTACGGCACCTACCGTGCCAAATTTATAGTCAGGATTGGCATCACCGCCTTTCAGGTTATCGCCTTTATGGTCCAGCTGGTAATGGTCGCTGTCGCGTATCTCCAGCCATTGCTCATAGCGCTCTTTATTGAAGAAGTATTCATCAGGCACTATCTCTATACCGCGTGTCAGCGCAAACTCTGAAGCACCATTGCCGCTGAGGAATACGTGATTGGAATGTAACATTACCTCACGTGCCAGTTTGATAGGATTTTTGACATTACGTACCCCGGCTATAGCACCTGCTTCCAGGGTCATGCCGTTCATCAGGGCGGCATCCATTTCGTTCAGCCCCTTCTTGGTAAAAACCGCCCCCCTGCCCGCATTGAACAGTGGATTGTTTTCCAACTCAACTATTGCGGCCACTACAGCATCCATAGCAGTGCCGCCTGCATTGAGTATGCTGTAGCCGGCATCCAGCGCCAGCTTCAGCCCTTCAGTATATTCTTTTTCTTTTCCACCTACTGTTTCGGGGTTCACGTTTCCTGCACCACCATGTATCACTAATGTAACGGGCATCTATCTTTGTTTATTTTTTATAATCTTGTTTATTCTTTGTTATTGCAGATAGGCGGCGGTAATTTGTTCCCCCTCTGTTTCCACATCTATATGTTCTTTCAACGTGGTAGATACACTCTGCCCGATGATGTCGGGCGTAATGGGGAATGACTTGTGCCTGCGGTCAACTAATACGGCTATGAGCACTTTCTTCGGTTCGAACCTGAGTATGGGCGCCAGAGCATAGAGCAGGGTTTTGCCGGAATTGGCCACATCGTCTACCAATACCAGCGCCTTGCCCGACAGGTCTTCATCAATAGTTATATCTTCTGCCAGGGGTTTACGCTTGTTCATTTTGACGATAATGAGCTCCACCTTCAGCGGACTGATTTCCTTCAGCCTGCGGGCCAGGCTTTTCGCCACGATTGCGCCGCTGCCTTCAATACCTATGAGGGTCACTGATTTTTCATTGCTGAAGTGCTCCCATATCTCGTAGGCCATGCGCTGCATCTTCCAGTTGATGCGTTCTTTATCGAGGATGATTGTGCGTTCTTTACCCATAATCTGTTTCTATACCTTTTAATGCGAGCGTATTGCGGCTACAGGGTCGAGGCGGGAGGCGGAACGTGCAGGGATAAAACCCGCCAACACACCTACTGTAGCCGAGATACCTATGCCAATGAAAAAGTTCTGTAAAGATAATGTAACAGGGAAATCGGCAGCATAAGTAAGTATAACAGCCAGCAGCAAGACAAATACTATGCCTATCAGCCCACCCGTAATGCAGAGTGTGATGGCCTCTACCAGGAACTCCAGCAAAATACTGCGGGAGCGGGCACCGATTGCTTTTTTCAGCCCTATCATTTTAGTGCGTTCCTTTACTGTTACAAACATGATATTGGCGATACCAAATGCCCCCACTATAAGTGAGAAAGCCCCAATCACCCCGCCAATCATATTGATAGAACTGAACATCATATTCAGCCTTTCCGTTATCTGGCTGAGTTGGTTGACTGCGAAGTTGTTCTTCTCGCCCGGTGGCACCCTTCTTATCCTACGCAGGGCGCCTTCTACCTCCAGGCGTGCATCCTGCACGTTGACATCAGTGCCCGTCTTTATGACCAATGTAGGGTCGTTATTGAAAGAAGTAACATCGACCATAGCTGCCGCAGTATAATAGGGGTAAATAATACCCCTGTCGAAATTGAAACCGGATATACTCTGGCCTGACTTGCGCATGACGCCCACCACGTTGAAGCCCCTGCCGTGGAAGGTAATCTTTTTGCCTACAGGGTCGGTGCCGGAGGGGAAGAGGGTTTCCGCCACTTCGTAACCCAGAACCACCGAATTGTTACCGCCCTCAGTTTCGGACAAGCTGAGGTAACGGCCGTTCTCGATTTCCACTCCCTGTATTTTATCGAAATGGGTAGTAACAGCATAACCTGTGATGCCGGAAATCTCCTGGTCGAAGTGCTTGATGGTCAGCCCCCCGTCGCGGTAAGAAAGCGCTGCATATTCAATTGTCTTAACATCGTGCTGCACAGCCTTCAGCTCTTTGGGGCCCATGCTGGGCCTGCGCAGGAACTCCCACCATTTGTATTCCCCTCCCTCATCCATCCAGGGCCAGCGGCCGATATACAGTACATCGCTGCCGAGCCCGGAAATTTCATTCCTGATATTATTCTTCATGCTATCCAAAACGGTGAACACGGCTATGATACAGAAGATACCGATAGTGATACCCAGCAGGGACAGGAAGGTCCGCAGCTTGTTGGCACGCAGCTCGTGCATGGCTTGTACTATACTGGTATATATGATTTGCCCTAAGTGGTTCATCCGCCAACAAATTTAGTGTTTCCCATTGAGGATTGTTCACACCTATTTGCCTTCGGGCGGGAAATACATTTTTCCAAATGTGTTGTATGGCTGTTGTGGTTGTTTCTTTTTCTCTTCCAGTTCACGGTCGGCCTCGGCGTGGAATTGCCGTACTTCTTCGTCGGTAAGTATATGTGGTGGCGGGGCATCGGCTTCGGCCTGTTTCTCCTGCTCGTAAAAGCTGGCGGACATGAGGTCTTTTTCCGGCGCGAGGTTTACCCCTAAATCCCCAGAAGGGGGACTTGTGTGGTGTAGCTCGTAAGTAAGATGTTCCGGATTGTTCCCTTGTTCCTCGATTAAGCTTTTTTCCGGCGCGAGTAGTTCTCCCCCGGCTCGTACCTCGCCACCC
>JACFNS010000024.1:0-7288 GCA_019454705.1 Taibaiella sp.
CTGCCGAAGAGCCGGAAGCGGGCATAGTATAGCGGCCTTTAAATTCCAGGCTGATGTTTTTGCGGGCTACAGGCGGTGTGTAGTCATTGTCCTTAATATATACCACGGTCGTTTCATCACCTATGGTACCATTGACAGCATTAGACAAGCGCAGCGCGAAATATTCCTGCGACTCTGCAGCCATATCGTTGTTGACAGTGACATTTATATATTGTGTATCGGGGTCGGGTGATGTAGCGTTAAATGTAAGCTGTGTAGTGGCCAATGTAAAGTCGGAACTGTTGGCGGTACCGAAGTTGCTCACAACAGCCACAACTACCGTAGTAGCAGAGGCTGTCTTGTTTTTTACAATTACGCCTATTTTGGCTGTACCGGCAGCTTCGTCAAAAACCAGTACGTCATCTCTCATGTCTATATCCTGCGCATTAACGGCAGCAGATGCCAACATGGTCAACAAAAAGAGTAGTTGTTTTTTCATTCCTTTATTTTTTTGCAAAACAACTCAAATAAGCTACTTAGCAACGGTCTTTACCCAATGTTGACGAAAGCTTCTTGATTTGGTAATTGAAAAATCACTTTGCTTTAACGTTCTGTTTACACAGCAAAAAGGCGGGTTGAATAACCCGCCTGAAAAAACCCCAACTTATGAAAACACTATCTTATTACCTTCTCCTGGTCTGACAGTCATGCTTCTGCCTGTAAATATTACGGTGCGCCTGCGCCTGCGTGCGGTTGATGAGCTGCCGCTCGTTACGGGTGATGCGCCCGTCGGCCATAGCCATTTGCTTGTAATGGCGCACTCTGGCTTGCTGCGCACGTAGCATATGCGCCTCCGGCCTGGTCAGTTGACCGCTACGTACACCTTGCTGTATGCGCTTGTGCTGGTTATATTGTTTGTGCCGCACGCTATTGCCGTGTGGGTGCGCCTCCGCTGTTTGTACCGCAAACACTATAGCCAACGCTGCCAGTATTGATGTCATTCCCTTCATAACTTTCTCTTTTAGTTCTGCATAATAGACCTGCTAACAAAAAGGTAGTTTAACCACAGAATGTTAAACAAAAACTAAAAGCCCCCTTGCGATGCAGGGGGCTCAGAGCATAGGCTATAACAGAAATCCTGTTAATCAGGCTTTTTGCCTTGCAGGAATGTATTGATACTCTGCAAATCGGCTTTGCCTTCTTTGTCTTTATCATTTACTCCTACACTGTAACCACTGTAGAAAGTATCAGAAGAAGCAACCGTATCATCTATACGTATATTCTTACGTACATAAGCAGGTACGTTTTCTACATCATCATTGCTTTCTCCCGCTTTTACGTCAAAGCTCATACGGCGCAGACGCTCAGCCCTTTCTTCCAGGGCGCGTTTCTGTTCCTCAAATATGCGCTTCTCTTCCAGTTCCATTTCCGTCAGCACACGTCCACCGGGCGTTGTAACCGGTGCAGGCTGCACAGCTTGTGGCTGTTGTGGCGCTGGTTGTGGGGGTGCGGGCTTTTCCTCATTCTTAATCACCAACTCCAGCTCAGGAGCTGCAGGTGCAGCAGGTGTTTCCTTTTTTTCTTCAACAGGCTGCTTTGCTTCGGGCTGCTCATCATGCATTACCAGTTGCAATGTTTCGCGCGGCGTATTATCTACAGGAAAATGGGGCTTTGCATCAATCACCACCCTGTTCTGCACAGCAGGTTCCTCTACCAGTTTAGGAGCCATCGGGTCTTCCTTTACAGGTTCAGGCGCAGTTTCAGCAACATGTGTTGCTGGTTGTGCTGTATTTGTTTCACCCAGCTTAACGATGATTTTCTCCGGCTCGTTTTTGCGCGCAGGCAATTCCGTATTCAGGCCTTTGTGGCTGAAACCGGTAGCTATAATAGTCACTGCGATTTTGTCGCCGAGGTTGGGGTCATGGCCCATACCGAGTATAACGTCGCAATCTTCGCCAGCCTGCTGCTGTACATAAGCCTGTATAGCTTCCGCCTCGTCCATCGTATGTTCAAACTCACCTGCTGCAGATGTAATGTTCAACAGTATCCATTTAGCTCCTGTGATGTCATTGTCATTCAGCAATGGTGAGCTTAATGCTTCTTCCACTGCTTTCTCGGCACGGCGTTCGCCTGCTACTTCAGCATTACCCAATATAGCCACACCACCGCTTCTCATTACTGTGCATACGTCTGCAAAGTCAACGTTTATCTGGCCGGTGGTATTGATTACATCCGTGATACATTTTGCAGCAGTTGCCAACACATTATCGGCCTGTGCAAAGGCCTGCGTGAACGGCAGGTTGCCGTATTGCTGGCGCAGCTTGTCATTAGAAATAATCAGGATGGTATCTACATGCTCGCGCATGCGGTCTATACCTTCCTGCGCCTGTTTCATACGCTTACGGCCTTCGTAAGTGAAAGGCGTGGTCACAATCCCCACTGTGAGTATACCCAGGTCTTTGCAGATTTTAGCCAGTACCGGCGCACCGCCTGTGCCGGTACCACCACCCATACCGGCAGTGATAAAAGCCATGCGTGTGTTTACAGACAGTATTTTGGAAATATCCTCCATACTTTCTTCGCTCGCCTGCTTACCGATTTCAGGATTAGCACCGGCTCCCAACCCCTGCGTGAGGTGTGGCCCGAGCTGTATCTTATTGTGCACCGGGCTAAGGGTGAGCGCCTGCGAATCTGTATTGCAGACAACAAAATCTACGCCTTCTATACCAAGGCTGTGCATGTAATTGACGGCGTTGCTGCCGCCACCACCTACGCCTATCACCTTGATGATAGACGACTGGTTTTTGGGGATTTCAAAATGTATCATACGATTCTCTGTTTTTATTTGGGTTAGTAATGAAACAGTCAGTTTTTATTATTAATTAATGGGTTACTCAATTTTTTCATCTTCTACATCTTCAAACAGTGCTATGAACTTACCTTTCAGGCCGTCGAAGAGCTTTTTCATCTTTTCAGCACGCTTAGTTGTTTTTTCATCGTGGGTTTCTTCCATTGGTTCTTCTTCATATCGCTCTTCTTCCTCCCTCGTATTTTCCACTGAGATGTAATTGCCACCTTCGCCAACAAAACGCATCTTACCATTTTCAAAATCGTGATAACCACGCAGTATCAAACCGATACAGGTAGAATACATGGGGTTCATCAGCGATTCAGCATAACCGCCTGCCAGGTGCTCATTGGGGTAACCGATACGTGCGCCAAGCCCGGTAGTATATTCCGTCAGTTGTATCATGTGTTTCAACTGCGCACCACCACCCGTAAGTATGATACCACCATACAGGCGTTTATCCAACCCGATTTGTTTCAGGTGGAAGAGCACATAATCCAGTATTTCCTGAGTGCGTGCCTGTATAATGTGTGCCAGGTTCTTTACAGATATTTCTTTGGCAGGCAAGCCGCGCAGTCCGGGTATGGTGATGTATGCGTTTGCATTTGCCTCTGCTGCCAGTGCAGTACCATATTGTACTTTCATAGCTTCCGCCTGTGCACGTAATACACCCAGGCCACTGCGTATATCGTTAGTGATATTCACGCCGGCATAAGGTATTACAGCAGTATGTTTCAATATGCCATCGTAAAACACAGCCATATCGGTAGTACCGCCGCCGATGTCCACAATTGCTACACCAGCTTCCATATCCTCATCGTTCATTACCGCAGCGGCAGATGCCAGGGGTTGCAGCACCAGGTCGCGGGTAGTGAGCGATGCCTTATCTACGCAACGCTTGATGTTTCGGATAGCATTTTTATCACCCGTGATGATGTGGAAGTTCGCGCCGATTTTCACACCGTTCATCCCAATAGGCTCCAGCACATTGGGCGTGCTGTCTATGGTAAACTCCTGCGGCACTATGTCAATTATCTGGTCGCCGGCGGGAATGTATGTTTTATACTGGTCGCGTATCAGCAGGTCAATATCCGCCTGGCTGATGACATCATCAGAATTAGTACGCACCCTGTCGCCACGGGTTTGCAGGCTCTTGATATGCTGGCCAGCTATACCCACGTACACCTCGTTGATATCGAGGTCGGGGTTAGACTCTAGGCATTTGGCGATAGCCTGCTCGATAGAGCGGATACACTGGTCTATGTTCATCACAACACCATGGCTTACACCCGCAGACTCCACACGCCCGAAAGCCAGTATCTCCAGCTTGCCGAATTCGTTCTTTCTTCCCGCGATTGCCGCCACTTTAGTGGTACCTATGTCCAGGCCTACAATGATGGGTTGCTTCTTGCTCATACTATTTACATTTATACTTTTTAGTTGCCTCCGTATATATACTTCGGCTTTTTATCCTCTTGTTTTTTTTCTTTTTTCTGTTCAGGCTTAGGTTGTTTAGGTTCTGTCCTTTTCGGTGTTACTTTCCTTACGGTTTTCGCCGCCGGTTCAGTTTTCGGTTCCGGTTTAGGCCCTATCTTTACCTCTGCCGGCACTTCGGCCTGCATGGGTTTTTCAGGGGTGGCGGGGGGTGGTGTCTCAGCCTTCACCTCGGCTGGTGCCGTTGCAGCAGGTGTGTTATTAGCTATGGCTACAGGTTTGGGGGCAGGTGTTTCACCTGTAATACTGCTCACCCAGTTGATGCGGTTGATGACCTTATCCACCGGTAGTTTCCATTTGAGCGCGGGGGATGCCACCAATTGTCCTTTATAGCTCAGGTCCAACACATTGTATTTATCCCAACCTACTTCATTCAGCACCTTATTATAAAAAGCAAACAAGTTGTCAAACTTCAGGCGCATGTCGGTTGTATCACCTAATATGATTTGATGTTCGCCCAATACAGGGACTATTTCAAACTGCATATCGTCACGCACTATCAGTTGCGATACCTGCTGGTTCCAGAAAGTATCCCTGCGGATATATTGCACTAATGCCATAATCTGCGCTTTTAATGCGTTGGATGCACTGTCATTCTTCAGTTCAGGCACATTGGTTACCACAGTGGTGTAGTAGTTATATTTGTTTGACAGTGGCAGTATTTCCATTTGCCTGTCTATATAATAACTGTTGCCATTGCGCTCAAAAATCCTGGCCACCGGTGCTCGCTGCACTACCAATGCATGCAGGTTTTGCTTATTATCCACATATACCTGCGCGTCTTCCACCCATGGGTTAGCTACCACCACTTTTTCCATTTGCCTGATGTTCAGCTTAGACAGTTTTGTTTTGCCGGGCTTTATTTCTCCATCGCGCAACAGGGTTTGTTCTATTTCCTGTTCAGTAACAAATCCGTACTGCTTGTTTTCAATTCTTATATCGACACCTGCCAGCGTCCTGCTCTTCTGCATTTTTGTTGCGCTCAATACGGCAGTAACAGTCACCACAGCCAACACGAGTGTCAGCAGTGCCTGTATTATTTTACGTGCCGATATTTTACGCTTCACGCTCATTTACGCTCGATAATATTTTTTATCGGTTCTACCAATTTATCTATATCACCCGCACCAGCTGTAATAAATAGTTGCAGTGGCGCGGCTTCTACATATTGCAACAATCCTTCTTTGCTCAGTATAGTGCAATTGGGGTTGCCCATTCTTTCTTTTATCATTTCAGACGTTACCCCTTCTATCGGCTCTTCGCGTGCAGGATAGATATCCAGCAATATCACTTCATCTGCCATATCCAGGCTGCGGGCAAAACCATCCGCCAGGTCCCTTGTACGGGTAAACAGGTGCGGCTGAAACACAACCACACATTTCCTGTCGCTGAACAAGAGTTTCGCGCTTTTTATCAGCGATGCCAGTTCTTCGGGGTGATGTGCATAGTCATCGATATATACCACATCTTCATTCTTCACCACATATTCAAATCTTCTCTTTACACCTTTGAATTGAGGCAACACTTCTTTCACTTTCTCTGCCTCAACCTCCAGCAACTGGGTAATAGCAATAGCCGCTACCGCATTTTCCACATTGTGCATACCGCCCATATTCAAATGCATCCCTTCTATCACCCTGTCTTTGTAATGCAGATCAAACTCGTAGCTACCGTTCTTCATCATGATGTTAGACGCATATACGTCAGCAGCATCATTTTGCAGGCTGTAGGTCATTACATGCGTGGCTTTCAATTCGCCTGTACGTTTCAAACCATGCTTGGCAAGTAATGTTCCATTATGTTTTATGTTGCGTGTATATTCTATATACGCATTCTCCATTTCCTCCGGCGTTCCGTATATATCCAGGTGGTCGGCATCCATAGCTGTCAGCACCGCTATATCAGGGCGCAGCTTCAGGAAACTTCTGTCATACTCATCGGCCTCTACCACCGCGGTAGGTGTATCGCTGCTCCAATAGTTGGTGCCATAGTTAACAGATACTCCACCCAGGAAGGCGTTACAACCCATACCTGCCTCGCGCAGCAGATAGCTGATCATAGTACTCATGGTTGTTTTACCATGTGTCCCCGCCACTGTAACAGAGAAGTAGCTTTCAGTTATCCATTGCAATACATCGCTGCGCTTATAAACCGGGTAATTATTATCCCTGTACCAGTTCAACTCTGTATGCCCTTTTGGAATTGCGGGTGTGTACACTACGAGCTGCGCCTCTTTATCCAGCAGCGTTGTATCATCAGTATAATGAACGGACATACCTTCGGACAGCAGTTTTTTAGTCAGGTCAGTTTCAGTACGATCGTAACCGCTCACCGCTACCCCGCATTGCGCGAAGAAGCGGGCCAGTGCGCTCATGCCTATGCCGCCTATACCTATAAAATACACTCTATTCAGTCCTTCTAAATTCATTACAATTTTTTACCACTTATTTCCAATACAGTCTTAGCAATCCTTTCGTCCGCATCTTTTATCGCCAGTGCCTGCAGGTTGTTGTGCATCAACTCCTGCATGGCTTTATCTTTCAATAGTTTTTTCAGCTTGGCCACCAGGTCAGTCTTTGCATCGCTGTTCTTTACCATCATCGCCGCATTATGTTCTACCAGCGCCAGCGCATTGCTGGTCTGGTGGTCCTCAGCCGCAAAAGGGAATGGCACGAATATCACCGGCTTGGCCACGATACACAGTTCTGCAATAGCCAGCGCACCTGCACGGGATATCACCACATCAGCCGCGGCATAAGCTTTGTCCATTTCCTTTATAAAATCAAAGACCTTTACTCTATCCTTAAATGATGCTGTCCTGCTCTTCGCCTGTTCGTAATAGGGTTTGCCTGTTTGCCAAACTACCTGCACACCTTCTTCCAGTATTTCTTCCAGCCGGGCATCTATCGTTTCATTTATAGACTTAGCACCCAGGCTACCACCTACTATAAGAATTGTTTTCTTAGC
>JACFNS010000024.1:7298-14327 GCA_019454705.1 Taibaiella sp.
AGCTGTATCCAATCCCAACCATGACAGGCCTTCCTCTCGGCTCACAGTTGAGTGCGCGATATTTTTACGCACCGGGTTGCCCGTGAAAATGATTTTATTCTTAGGGAAAAAGCGTTCCATATTATCGTAACCGACACATATAGCTTTAGCTTTTTTACCCAGTATTTTATTGCTTTTGCCTGCATAAGAATTCTGTTCCTGCACCAGCGTAGGGATACCCCTGCCCTGTGCGGCGTTCAGCATAGGGAAACTGGCATAGCCCCCTACACCGACCACCACGTCGGGTTTAAAACTGTTCAGTATGCTTCTTGCCTGCATATAGCTCTTTATAATTTTATAAGGCAGCGTTATGTTCTTCAACATATTGCCCCTGTCAAACCCCGCAATGTCTAGTCCCTCTATTTCAAAGCCTTCCTGCGGTACTTTTTCCATTTCCATTTTGCCCTTCGCACCTACAAACAACAGTTCGGTGGCGGGGACTAATCTTTTCAACGCATGTCCTATCGCCACTGCGGGAAATATATGCCCGCCTGTTCCTCCACCTGCTATTATCACCCTCAATCCGCTCATCTTATCCCAAAGCCGGTTTTACATTCATCCTTTCACTTTCAGTCACTGCCTTCTCCATTTCTGCTTTCTTCTTTCCTTCTGTTTCATCCACATACCTGCTTACACTCAGTATCACACCTATAGCCATACTGGTAAACCATACCGATGAACCACCCATACTTACCAATGGCAACGTCAGTCCCGTAACAGGCACCAGGTGTACATTCACCGCCATGTTAAGCATAGCCTGGAAGACCAATGTAGTGCTGAGCCCAACCGCCAGGAACGCACCAAAAGCATAGGGGCACCGCCTGAATATCAATATGCTCCGCCACAGAAACAGGAGGTAGAAAAACACCATCAATGCACCACCTATTAAACCATATTCCTCGATAATGATGGCGTAGATGAAATCGGAATAAGAGTGCGGCAGGAAATTGCGCTGCTGGCTATTGCCCGGCCCACGGCCTGTAATGCCACCATTGGCAATTGCAATTTTGGCATGCAATACCTGGTACACTTCTTCCTTCGGCTTACCATCTTCCTCTGAGCCTATGAAATCAACTATTCGTTTCTCCCAGGTTTCCGCACGGCCAAAGCCGGTAACTTTTGAAACACCATATAACAGCAACCCGCCGACAATGCCGGCAAAAGCCAAAAGGGCGATATGCCTCACCCGAACACGGCCAATGAAGAACAGTATGCAACAGGTGATACCAATCATCACCGCAGTAGAAAGGTTGGCAGGTGCGATGAGTGCTGCTGTAATCAGCACGGGTGCCAACACTGGCAGGAACCCTTTTTTGAAATCTTTTATTACCGCTTGCTTGACACTAAGCATACGTGCCAGGAACATGAACAAAGCCAGTTGCGCCAGGGCCGATGTCTGTATGGTAATACCTGTACCCGGCAATGATATCCACCTGGAACCTTCGTTGAGCTTCACACCAAAGAAGAGTGTATATATCAACAACGGTATGCTGATGAGATAAAACAATACTGCCAGCTTGGCGAATTTGGTATAATTCACCCTATGGATAAAGTATATAAATATCAGGCCCAGGCCCAGTATCACTACCTGCTTTACCAGGTAGTAGTTGGCGTTGGTATCGTGCTTGTAAGCCAGGGAGCCCGTAGCGCTGTAAACAGCCAGCAGGCTGATGAACGATAGTATAATCACTACCGCCCAGATCACCTGGTCACCTTTAGTCTGTTTCAGCAATTGTTTCATCCCGTTGTCTTCTCTGTTATTGTCTATAATATTTTAAAGGTTGCGTACAGCTTCTTTAAACTGTTCACCCCTGTCTTCATAATTTGTAAACAAGTCGAAGCTGGCACATGCGGGTGACAGCAACACAGCATCACCTTTCTCCGCCAGTGCGTAGGCAGCGTTCACCGCGTCCTTTGCAGATTGTGTATCCACTATGCTGTCCACCACACCTTCGAAAGCCGCGTGTATCGGCGCATTGTCAATGCCCATGCACACGATTGCTTTTACTTTTTCCTTTACAAGCTCCAGTATTTCGTTATAGTCGTTTCCTTTATCCTGTCCACCCAGTATCAATACTGTTGGCTTGGTCATGCTCTCCAGCGCATACCATACTGAGTTTACATTGGTAGCCTTACTGTCGTTCACAAAATCAACTCCTCTTATCGTGGCAACAAACTCCAACCTGTGCTCCAATCCTTTGAAGCTGGAAAAACTTTCCCTGATCTTTTCCTTCCTGATACCCGCAATACGGGATGATATGCCTGCCGCCATACTGTTGTATAAATTATGTTTGCCTTTGGTAGTGAGGTCGTGAATTGACATATTCAACTCTTCACCGTTAAAGCGGATGTTCATATTGTCGTCGTTAATAAATCCTCCCTCTTGGTTAATGTTTTGCTCGCTCATCGTAAAGTAGATTGTGTTAGATTGAATAAAATGGGTTGTGATGTGTTCTTTAATTACAGGATCGTCATAGTTCACGACGAAGTACTCTCTCTCTGTCTGATTTTCTGCTATCCTGAATTTTGCTTTAATATAATTTTCAAATTTGTAATCGTACCTGTCCAGGTGGTCGGGCGTTATGTTCAGCAGCACCGCCACATCGGGTTTAAAGCTATGTATATCATCCAGCTGAAAACTGCTTACTTCTATCACATACCATTCGTGCGGCTGCTCGGCCACCTGTCTCGCGAAGCTGTAACCGATATTGCCCACCATTGCTACATCATAATTTGCATCCTTCAGCAAATGATAAGTAAGCGCCGTGGTGGTAGTTTTACCGTTACTGCCCGTTATGGCAATTATTTTACTGTCGTTCTTGTATCTGTACCCAAACTCTATTTCGCTGCACACTTCTATACCTGCCGCACGCACTTTTTTCACAATCGCCACTTTATCGCCTATACCGGGGCTTTTCACTACACAGTCTGCATTCAGTATTTTTTCTTCCGTATGCATCTTTTCTTCGTAGTCTATACCCGCCGCCTGCAGTTCCTGTTTGTACTTGTCCTTTATCGTTCCACCATCACTTACGAACACATCCCAGCCTTGCTGTTTACCCAGCAATGCAGCGCCTATACCGCTTTCAGCGGCACCCAGCACAACCAGCCTTTTATGTTCGTTCGCGCCCATTATTGCATCTTCAGTGTTACGATACTGAGTATGGCCAATGCTATACCCACTATCCAGAACCTTGTTACTATTTTACTTTCGTGATAACCTAACTTTTGATAATGATGGTGCAGGGGCGACATCAAAAACACCCTCCTGCCTTCTCCATATTTCCTCTTGGTGTATTTGAAGTAGGCTACCTGTATCATCACAGACAAATTCTCCATAACGAATATGCCGCAGATGATAGGTATCAACAGTTCTTTGCGCATCATGATAGCCAGCGTGGCTATGATACCTCCCAGTGCCAGGCTGCCTGTATCACCCATGAACACTTGTGCCGGATACGCATTGTACCAGAGGAACCCTACACATGCACCAATAAACGCGGCAATGAATATGGACAACTCGCCCATGTAGGGTCTGTGCATGATACCTAAGTAGTCTGCAAAAATGTAGTTGCCGGAAACTTAAGCAAACACACCTAAACAAATACCGATAATCGCGGACACGCCTGTCGCAAGACCGTCAATACCATCAGTGATATTGGCACCGTTGGATACAGCGGTAATGATGAAGATTACTACCAAAACATATACCAGCGGTGTCAGCCAGCCTACTGCACCTGTACCAAACCAACCTGCTATTTTGCTGTAACTCATCTCGTGGCTCTTTACAAACGGAATGGTAGTAGTAACTGACTTGATATGCACATACGTATGTTCCTTTCCAAACTGGTCTTTACGGGTAAAGGGTTGCGACACTTGCTCCTCTGCCTGGTTGTACAGCACCTGCTGGTTAGGCAGCACCTCACGGGTGATGACTACATGGTCGTTGTAATACAAAGACAAACCAATAATAATACCCAGGCCTACCTGCCCCATGATTTTGAACTTACCCGCAAGCCCCTCTTTGTTCTTTTTAAACACCTTGATATAATCATCGAGGAAACCAACAAGTCCCAGCCATACAGTCGAGAGTAATATCAGGATGATATACACATTGGTAAGCTTGGCAAATAACAAGGTTGGAATGAGTATGGCTGCAATGATAATGATACCACCCATAGTAGGCGTACCTCTTTTCTGCGCTTCGCCCTGTAAGCCCAGGTCACGCACTGTTTCTCCTATCTGTTTCCTGCGCAGGTAGGCAATCAGCCCTTTACCTATAATAGTGGTGATGACCAGCGATAAGATGATAGCCATAGCCGCGCGGAACGTGATATAATAAAATATACCCGCGCCAAACAGGCCGTATTGTTCTCTCAGGTATGTAAACAAGTGATATAACATCCGCTCGCTGTTGTTCTTCTTTTTATCTGTTTAATAATTCAAATGCTTCTTTTACTACTTCACGGTCGTCAAAATGATGACGAACGCCTTTAACTTCCTGGTAAGTTTCGTGTCCCTTGCCTGCCACCAACACAATATCTTCTGCATTAGCCAGGGTACATGCTGTTTTTATCGCCTCTCTCCTGTCCGTTATTCTCAATACTTTCTTACTATGTGCCACCGACAAGCCTGCCACCATGTCATTCAGTATATCCTCAGGATTTTCTGAACGGGGGTTGTCTGATGTCAGTATCGCTTTATCACTGTGCTCGCAAGCTACCTCCGCCATCAGCGGGCGTTTGGCTTTGTCCCTGTCGCCACCACAACCGATTACGGTAATCACTTTCTGTCCACCAACACGCAACTGGTTGATAGTTGCCAGTACATTAATCAGCGCATCAGGAGTATGTGCATAGTCCACTATCCCCAGTATCTTATCATTGGCAGACATGATGGTTTCAAATCTGCCTGCCGCGCCGTGCAGATTGCTCAGCACAGAAAGCACTTCCATTTTATCTTCACCCAGCTGTACTGCCACCCCGTAAGCCGCCATCAGGTTGTAGGCGTTAAATGTCCCTATCATCCTGAAATGCGCTTCAATATTATTCACATCCATTACCAGGCCGGTAAGGTTGTTTTCCAGCACCTTGCCTTTAATATCCGCCGGAACACGCAGGCTGTACGTTAGTTTATTTGCTTTTGTATTCTGCAACATCACCATGCCACGTTTATCATCAGCGTTGGTCAATGCGAACGCTGTTGCGGGCAGGTGGTCAAAGAACATTTTCTTTACCCTGATGTACTCATCAAAGGTTTTGTGGTAATCCAGGTGGTCGTGTGTGATGTTGGTAAACACCCCGCCTGCAAATTGTATACCGGCAATGCGTTGTTGATGAACGGCGTGTGAACTTACCTCCATAAACACATGCGTACAACCTGCAGCATACATATCTGCCAGCAGGCTGTGCACAGATATAGCATCAGGCGTAGTGTGCGTTGCCGCTACTACTTTATCGTGTATATGATTCTGAACGGTAGATATCAGTCCGCATTTGTATCCGAGTTTTTCAAACAACTGGTACAGTAAAGTGCAAACCGTAGTTTTGCCATTGGTACCGGTTACGCCCACTACCTTCATGTGTTGTGTGGGATTGCCGTAAAAAGCTCTTGCCAGTAAACCCGCAGCATATGCGCTGTCTTTCACATGTATATATACTATACCATCTTTCTTATCAGCCGGAACTGTTTCTGCAACTACGGCTATCTCACCCTGGCTAATCGCTTTTGCGATATACTCATGACCGTCCACTTGTGTACCTTTCACAGCTATAAACACACTACCCTGCTCCACCTTGCGGGAGTCAATATGCAAGCCTGTTACATTAACAGATGTATCACCTGTTACCTGCAAAGGCTGCACAGCGGTCAATATGTTGTTCAGTTGTTTCACGAACCCAGTTCCAATATTATTTCCTGTCCACGTTTGGCAATAGTGCCGGGCGCAACGGATTGCGCCCGGACTCTTCCCTTGCCCTTTATATGCACGAACAAGCCTTCCTGTTCTAATAAGTATAATGCGTCTTTCAGGCCCATGCCTTTTACATCGGGCACCATACCCTTGTATACTTTCTGAGGCTCCACTACTACGTGCTTAGCAGAATCTACCTGCACATGATGTATAGTATTGTATGCGGGTACATTTATATGCTTACCAACAGCACCCAGCAGCAGGTTGTAACCCGTGCCGGTAGTTTTCTGTGCTATCATTGGCTTTGCATCTTTTTTGTCCAAGCTGTCGGTAGGCGTCTTCCATCCTTTACCCGATGCGAACACGCGGTCAGCTATCATCCTGAATACCGGAGCGGCAATCGTACCACCATAATAACTCCTTGCGTGCTTTTTGGTACGCATTACTACAACGATGGTGTACCGGGGCTCATCTGCGGGAAAATACCCGACAAAAGAACCCTGGTAAACGCCATCGCTGTATTTAATCCCTTTATCAGCAACCTGTGCTGTACCCGTTTTGCCTGCTATTGTATAGTAGGGGCTTTGAATGCTTTTTGCTGTTCCGGTCAATGCCACTTCTTCCACACAGGCTCGCAGTTGCGCCACGGTTGCTGAATCGCCAATAGCCTGCTCCAGCACATGCGGTTCTTTTTTATAAATAGTAGTACCGTATTCCTTTACCTCGCTGATGAGGTAAGGGCGCATCATCTTACCATTGTTAGCAACCGCATTGTACAACATGCAGGTATGCAATGGTGTTATCTGCACTTCATAACCCGTTCCCATCCAGGGCAGCGTGGTCTTGCTCCATGATTTGCTTTCGGGGTTTTTCACAACCGGCCTGCGTTCTCCTGCCAGGTCTATACCCGTCCTTTCATGCAGGTGCAGTTTTTTTACATGCTGAAGAAATTTCTCAGGCTCCTTATAATAATACTGTTGCGCCAGCTTGGCGTGTACCGTATTCGATGAATGCGCGAAGGCATCCCTCAAAGTCATTTTACCCAGGCCCAGGTGAGAGTCTTTCATCGTCAGGTTGCC
>JACFNS010000025.1 GCA_019454705.1 Taibaiella sp.
AACATGAGGTTCATAGTGCCGGATTCTTCAATAAACTCGTGGCTGCGGCTATCGGTCCATATCACCTGGTCGTAACCCTGCTGCTGTGCCAGGCGGGTGGGGTAGTACGCACCTCCGTAGTTGCCGCCGCATTTAGTAGAACCCGTACCACCAAATGCTGCACGGCTGTAATGTTCTTCTACTTTTACCTTCAGTGGCTTAGCGTAGTATTGGTAGGCGGGTGTACATACTATCATGAAGATGTATTCGTCTGATATTTTTACTCCTAACCTTTCTTCTGAAGCGAACATAAATGGACGCACATATAATGAACCGTCCTCATCACCCGGTATCCAGTCGCCTTCCAGTTGTACCAGCTGTTTCAACGCCTCCTGAAACAATGTTTCGGGTACGCGGGGCATACACATCCTGTCCAGCGACAGGCAAAAGCGTTCGTAATGTTTGTCTGTACGGAATATATTGATATTGCCATCCTGTGTGCGGAAGGCTTTCATACCTTCAAAAACAGTTTGTCCGTAGTGCAGGCACTGTGCTATCGGGCTGATACTCAAATCCTCGAACGGTACTATACGGCTGTTGCTCCACTCGCCATTTTTATATTCGGCTATGAACATATGGTCGGTAGGGGTAATGCCGAATGGTTTCGATTTAGTGTCCGTCACCTGCTTTTGTTGCTTTTCTGTTATGGTAATCATACCCGCTTTTCTTTACAGTGTTTATAATATTATGCTTCTTCCATAGGCACTGCCGCTTTGGGTTGCAGTTTGTGTGCTATGGTATTATTGTCTTTTAGTTTTTGTTTCCGGTAGCCCGTATTTACAAGATACACGCCGGATACTATCGCTACAAATGCCAGTGCTGTAAACCATGTTAACCTTTCATCAAGTATAAAGTAACCCAATATTACGGCTACTAACGGATTGACGTAGGCATATAAAGTTACGATACCCACAGGTAATACCTTGAGCGCGAACATATATGCGGTAAACGCAAGGAATGAACCCACCAATATCAGGTAAGCCATTGCTTTGAGCGCATCGGGCTGAAATGGCTCAAAGTTTTGGTAGCTATCCACAGCCGGGCTGAGAACCAACAAGAAGAAACCTCCGAAGAACAGCTGCATAGCTGCATTGAATATTGGATTTTTCACACCGGTCAATGTCCTGCTCTTGATACTGCCGAAAGCCCAACTGATTGTTCCGATATATATGGCAATCATGCCGCCAAAGTATGCGGGGTTGCTCAGGTCGGCAAGATTGTCCCGGAAGATGAGCGCCACGCCTGTCAGTGCCAATACAAGCCCCCCTACTATGATAGCGTTGATTTTTTCGGCCTTGTTCATAAAAATATTGAGCATTACGGCATTGAGCGGCATCATACTACATATAAGGGCCGCTACGCCACTGGGTACCGTTTTTTCAGAATAAGACACGATACCGTTACCTACTGAAATCATAAAAAAGCCTATTAGTAGGTTCATCTTCACCACCGGCCACGATATGTCAGCCTTTTTGTATGCCAACAGTGCAAAAATGCCCATCAGCAAGCCGGCTATTACCTGCCTGAGCCCGGCAAACAAGAAGGCGGGGTAGTGCATCACCGCTATGCGGATAGCCAGGTATGTAGTGCCCCATGCTATGCTTAGGAAGGCGATGGCTAAATATGCTTTAGTAGTCCTGTTCATTTCTGTTGCAAATATCAGGGTATTTTGGAAACCAAAACAGATACAATTTTCTTATTTTCGACCATAACAGTTTATCTTTGCGTTATCAAAAAGAACTTATGAAAACGGACAAAGGCACGCATATATACATGGCTATCGCCGATGACATTGAGCAACGCATACTGAACAATGTGCTGCGCATTGGCGAAAAACTGCCCAGCGTGCGCAACCTGAGCAAGATGCACGATGTGAGCATGAGTACCACTCTGCAGGCCTACTACTTGCTGGAGGGTAAAGGGCTGATAGAGGCGCGCCCGCAGTCAGGATATTTTGTGCGGTTCAACCCTTCCCGTTTTCCGCGTAAGGTGGAGAAGAGCAATCCCCGCCCCGTAGCTAAGGCCAAAAGTGTGGAGGCCATTATATCTGAGGTATATGATGACTTTACGATGCAGGGTATGATGCGCCTGTCGCTGAGCGTCCCCGATCCCGAACTGCTGCCGCTTGCACGCCTGAATAAAGCCATGGTGCAGGCCATGCGCGAATTGCCCGCAAATGGCACATCGTACGAGAGCATACAAGGCAACAGCTCACTGCGCAGGCAGATAGCTAAAACATCTATACAATGGGGCGGGCACCTGCAGCCAGAAGACATCATTACTACTGCAGGATGTATGAACGCCATTTCTTACTCGCTGCTGGCGCTTACCAAGCCGGGCGATACCATTGCGGTAGAAAGCCCGGTGTACTTTGGCATGCTGCGTTTTGCACAAAGCATAGGGCTGAAGGTGCTGGAGCTACCCACCGACCCCGATACCGGTGTAGACCCCGACGACCTGAAAAAAGCATTGAGCAAGCATAATATAAAAGCCTGTTTTTTTGTTACCAACTTCAGCAACCCCCTTGGCTATTGTATGCCCGACGAGGCTAAGGAGGCAACGGTGAAATTATTATCCCGTCATGGTATACCGCTGATAGAGGATGACCTGTATGGAGATGTGTACTTCGGCAAACAAAGACCCAAGAGTTGTAAGAGTTTTGACGAAGAAGGTAATGTGCTGTGGTGCGGTTCCATATCCAAAACGCTTGCACCGGGTTTTCGCGTAGGATGGGTAGCTCCCGGCAAATATTTTGAGAAGGTAAAGCGGCTGAAACTGTATAACAGCATCACATCGGCAACGCCACAGCAAACGGCTATAGCGAACTTTATGGCTGAGGGTAGCTACGAGCGGCATATGCGCAAATTGCGGCAGACCTTACACAGCAACAGCCTGCAATTTGCACGCGCCATAGGTGAGTACTTCCCGGATAATGTGAAGATGAGCAACCCTAAGGGCGGGTTTATATTCTGGCTGGAGTTGGATAAAAATATAGACACATATGCCGTTTACCGCGAGGCTGCACTACAGAAGATAAGCATCGCTCCGGGAAGTATGTTCACCCTGCAGGAGCGCTATAGCAATTGTATGCGCATCAGCTACGGCATGCCCTGGAACGATAAGGTAGACAACGCACTGAAGACATTGGGTGGAATTGTGAAGGGGATGATGTAGGTTTCCCTCTTTCCTCCTGAAGGGGAGACTCGTAATAACAACTGTCGCGTGTCGCGTGTCGCGCAACGCGACACGCGACAGTCAGGCACTATGCGAGGCTGATAGTACGTGCAGGCTGAGGCTTGCGGTACAGGGTGTACAACACTACCGATAGTACACAGAACACACTCTCAATCATCAGCCACTGAGAGCCAAACGCACCCAGCGAACCCTCTGCCGCTATGGTAATGAGGCGGGATACTGCATAGGCCCCCCAAAACAGGCTGAGAAATGCCAGCGCTTTCTTCCTGTCTTTGATGAGCAGGTATATAAGCTGGGTAATGATGACCAACCCCACACCCCCGTATATGCCCCTTATAGAGCTGTAGGCGTCCGTATTAGGCAGTTGCACCTGCACCAGGTCCATTACCGATTGTGGATTGGCCATGGCCATCAGGCTGACCATGAGTAAAGAGAAGGCTGAAAACAGGATGAATACAGCCGATGCGATGTTGATGATTTTGTTCTTGTTCATATCTTTTAAATTTTATGCAAAAATGTATCTGCCTGAATAACTAAATCTTGAGCTATACCAAGATTTTCCATATCCGTCAAAATCACTATTCTTAGATTTGTATGCTATATGAATAAGATGAGGTTAATACAGGTGGTAGTTTTATTGTGCCTACCTGTTATCGCCGTTGCACAGCACCCTGTGTACGTATCGGGTGCTATGAGTAACGTAATGCAGAAAGGACAGTTGTATGGTACCATCAGCCTGGATACTATACAGCAGCCGAACCTGTATGGCCTGGGTCCGGTGGAATACCTGGCGGGTGAGATTACTATTGCGGATGGGAAGGCTTATACATCCAGGGTAGTATCGCCCATAGCTATGGAGGTGGAAGAAACCTATAATCTCAAAGCGCCCTTCTTTGTCTATAGCCGGGTGGATGACTGGAAGGAATACACATTGCCGGATAGTGTGACGGATATAGAAACATTAGAGCGCCACCTGTATAATATAAGCCGAAATGCAAAACGCCCCTTTGCTTTTAAGCTGGAAGGTGTAGTGCAGTCAGCCAAAATACATATAGTGGACCTGCCGCCCGGCACAAAGGTGAATAAGCCCGCTGATGCTCAAAAGGGTAAGACTTATTATCCGGTAAAGAATATGCATGCAGATATTATCGGGTTCTTCTCAACTGAGCATCAAACTCTATTTACGCATCACGACCGGTATATACATATCCACCTGCTTTCAAAAGACAGGAAAACTATGGGCCATATTGATGATTTGCTGCTGAATAACGGGTTGAAACTGTATCTGCCGTTCTGATGTGTTGGATGTAGCGTCGCGGTGCGCAACAGCGTTACAGTTTTTCTTTCACTTTGCTTATGCAAAAATATAATAGGCAGTAATCTCGACAGGAACTCTCTGCCTGTTGCAATAATGTAAAAAAGTAGTAGCCTCGACAGGAATCGAACCTGTATCTAAAGTTTAGGAAACTTCTATTCTATCCATTGAACTACGAGGCCGGTTCAGGAAAGGTGGCAAAGATAATAAACTGCCGCGATTTCTGACAATTCAAAAAAGATTATTCAGACAGTACCTATGCAGGTGTGGTTAAATCACAAATGCCCGATGCAGTGATATTGAAATTGAAATTATATTTTAGCGCCGGGATTGTCTCATATTAAAAATGTTACATGTTGTTGAAGTTTGTGAAAACCCGTCGAAGTATTGGAGCGACATGCTGTTTGACGTATTATGCATGCTTTAGTTTGATATTTTTATTGATTTTGGGTGGCTGCCGGCAGCAGGACGAATTTGCTGAACCCCGTGTATATAGCTATGTTGATACCGCGGATATTAAACTGCATCATATAAGGATACAGCAGGGTCAAGAAGCAGGGACGAAATATTTAGATAGCCTCCGGAATATCTATTATACCAAAAGCCTCAGAGACAGGCTTAATGTATTGTATATGTACTGCGACCATTATTTCCGGTCGGGACGGCACGATATGGCTAATAAGTATGCGGATAGCCTGGTACAAATACTAGAGGCCAACGACAGGGGAGATTTCAGCGCTGAAAATTTTATATCCACCTACTATTATAAAGCTGATATCAGCTACCTTCTCAATGACGTAAATACTGCTTATGAATATTATTATAAAGCCTTGTCTCTCGCCAAGAAATTAGATGAAAGATGTTTTATCGGCTATTACAACCTGAAGATGGGCATTATTGTTTTCCGCAATGCCCGTTACAAAGATGCTATAGAGTATTTCCGGCGTTCCCTGCAAAATAACAGCTATTGTGACGAGAGGTTCTTATATAGTTACCGGATACAGCAGGCTAAGAATAATTTGGGGCTCTGCTACGAAAGGCTGGGTGTATATGACAGTGCAGTGTATTATTATAATGCAGCGCTTGAAGAAGTACAGCGTATAAAAGAGAAATATCCAGGTGTTAACGATTTGCTGTTGTATATAGCTAATGCGGTAATTAAGGGCAACCTGGGTGGTGTGCATGCCCGCATGGGGAATAACGATACTGCCGAGGCATTGATGAAAGAAAGCATAGCCGTGTGCGAAAAAAACGGCAATGAACCTATAGATGCACAATACACCAGGCTGAAACTTGCAGGCCTGTACATGACTAACGGGAGGATGATGGAAGCGCAAATTTTGCTGGACCGTGTAGCGTCATTGAGAGATACATTAAAAGACCTGAGTGTGCAAACACGTTGGAACAAATCCATGTCCGACTACTCGTCGCTCACAGGGAATTACAAGGACGCCTATAATTATTATATGACTTATGTCCGTATGCAGGATTCGCTGCTGGCGCAGAAGGAAACAGTTTCAATGGCGGCTATTGACAGTTATATTGAGAATATTGATAACCGTAATACCATTGCAGACCTGAAAGAAAGTGCAGAGAAGCGTAAATTATACCTGGTTATAGTAATATGCCTCTCTGTATTGGGTATAGTAGTGACAGTAACCGCTATTAACAACTGGCGAAAATCAAAACGCCACGTGGAGGAACTGACCTACATGAATAGTTTTGTGAATAAACAGAAAACGCAGCTGGAGGAAGCTTTGTACAGGCTGGAAAAAGCCACGGGCGAAAAGGACAGGATATTAAAAGCAGTTTCGCACGATATGCGCAGCCCTGTCAATTCAGCACTGGCATTGTTGGAGATTTTTGAAACTACTGTAAAAGATCCTACTGAAGAACAAAAGGAATATCTGCACCTGATGCGAAAATCAGGCGAACAGGCGCTGAACCTGACTAAAGACCTGCTGGAGGTGGCCACATTAAGTAAAGAAAAACTGGAAACAGAACTTACGGATATTACTAATGAACTAAGAGAAAGGGTTAAACTATTGCAGTACAAAGCTGCGGAGAAGGAACAGAGAGTAACATTTGAATCGCCGGGCAACCATATATCAGCGCATGTAAATAAAGAAAAGCTACTACGTGTAGTGGGCAACCTGGTGAACAATGCGATTAAATTCAGCCCTGTAGCCGGTGAGATAAATGTCAGGCTGAAATCAGGCGTTGACAATTTTATGATTGAGGTACAGGATTGCGGTATTGGGATACCGGAGCATCTTAAGGATAAGGTGTTTGACTTGTTTTCGGAAGCTAAACGTTACGGTACGCTGGGCGAGCAGCCTTTCGGTTTGGGACTGTCCATATCCAAACAGATAGTGGAGGCACACGGAGGTAAAATATGGTTTGATAGCAAGGAAGGCAAAGGCACCACTTTTTATATCATTGTCCCGTATAGTTAATTACTTCCATTCCAGGGTTTCTAATATATGCACTATATCCTCTTTCAGAAAGTCGTTAAGTGGTTGCAGTGAGTCAGCATTGGGTGTTGTTTCAAAATACAGTGAGCCCCTTATATAGTGATTCGCCGAATCTGTAGCGTAGAACTGGTAAGTAGAGGCAGCATCGCCCGCTACATTAAATAATGCTGTGTACAGGTTCCGCTCCGGTGCATTGAAATACATATCCTGTATATAGTCAGCCTTTTTATCATGCGCGGCATAGGTCATCTGGTAAAAATCTTCGTTGAGCCTGCCGATAGAATTTTTATCACTGATAGATTTGTAGCTCAGGTATATTTTACCACCGATGGATGGAAACTCTATATTCATCCAGTATGGGTTTTCGGGTTTGTCGCCAAAGAAGTCAGGGTTTGTGACTATACGCCCGTATGCCGGATACTCGAAGCGGTAGGGGAATCCTGTACTGTCAAATGTTTGATAAGTCCTTTCCTTGGGCAATTCTATATGGAAATAACCCCGCGGTTTAGGTGTATGTACTTTCGGTTTGCAGGAAACGAATGCAAATAATATCAATGCAAAGATGACGCCTTGTTTCATAATCCTCAAAACTAAGTGTAAACTTTGATAATCACACAATGCTTGATTTGATTACCTTAGCAGGGATGAATAGAAGTCTCACAAATCTGAAGAAACTGGTTATCGTGCTGGCAATCCTCACAGTTGGCGGATTGGTGATTGACTATATTGTTGACAAGGTAAATTTCCCAGGTAGCTATACTTTATTCCCGTTAAGCCTGCTGATTATTGCCTTGCTGGTTATGTTGGTAATATGGTTGTTTCATTTGTTAATCCAGAACGACCGTTAATAAAAAAACAGGCCACCTTGCAGTAGCCTGTTCTATAAGTCTTACGCTTGTGTCTTTAACCTTACACCGCAGCCTGGGCAGTATCTTTTACCATCAATTGAGGAGGTAATTCCTGTGGATATGCCTTAGCTTCCAGCTTTGCCCGTACATCAGAGAAAGCTTTCAAAGTCAGGTCAATATCCTCATCGGTATGCACAGCCGTAGGTATCAGGCGCAGCATCAGTTGTCCCTTGGGTATTACCGGGTAGGTCACTACCGAGCAGAATATATGGTAATTCTCACGCAGGTCGAATATCAGCTGTGTTATTTCGAACAATGACAGTTCTCCGTGCAGGAACACAGGTGTAACAGGCGTGTTGGTAGTGCCTATATCAAAACCGCGTTCACGCAGCCCGCTCTGCAGCCTACGCACATTATGCCATAGCTTTTCTTTTAGTTCAGGTTTAGTGCGCAGCAGTTCCAGGCGCTTCATGTTGCCCAGTACCAGGGGCATGGGCAGCGATTTGGCGAATACTTGAGAACGCATATTATAGCGCAGGAATTTCAGGATTTTAGTATCACCGGCTATGAAGCCGCCTATGCTGGCCATAGACTTGGCGAAAGTAGAGAAGTACAAGTCTATGCCATCTATGCAATTTTGTTCTTCACCTATGCCTGAACCTGTTTTTCCCATAGTCCCAAAGCCATGGGCGTCATCTACAAACAGGCGGAATTCAAACTTCTCTTTCAATTTTATGATATCCGCTATCTTGCCCTGGTTGCCCGACATACCGAATACGCCCTCTGTGATTACGAGTATGCCACCACCGCTTTGGTCGGTAAGCGCTTTGGCGCGGTTCAGTTGCTTTTCGCAGTCGGCTATGTCATTATGTTTGTACACAAACCTTTTACCTGTATGCAGGCGAAGGCCGTCAAGAATGCAGGCGTGAGATTCAGCATCATATACAATTACATCGTGGCGGGTTACCAGGTTGTCAATGGCAGACACCATACCCTGGTAGCCATAGTTCAGCAACATGGCGTCCTGCTTGCCTACAAACTCTGCCAGTTCTTTCTCCAATTGTTCGTGATAATTGGAGTTACCGCTCATCATCCGCGCACCCATAGGGTAGGCAAGTCCAAACTGCCTTGCTGCATCTTCATCAGCTTTCCTCACCTCGGGGTGATTAGCCAGCCCCAGGTAGTTATTAAGGCTCCACACTATGCACTCCTTCCCCTTAAACTTCATCCGGTTGCCTATCTCTCCTTCTAACTTGGGGAATGAAAAATACCCCGGCACCTTATCGGCAGTGTCGCCTATGGGGCCTAACCTATTCTCAAACTTGGCAAATAAATCCATATATGTCTTATGTTAATAAATTAATGTTATGGCTTTTATATCGCGGGCAAAATTAATGAAAATATTCCTGGTTTATAGTGGTATATATTGCCTGTAATCCCCATTTTTGTTGGTACAAACCACCTCTTTATGAAAAAAATATTGTTCTATATATGTGTTTTTTTGCATGTGGCTGTATTGTCAGCGCAGGCGCAAGAGCAGGTTGTACGTCCAAAGTTGGTGGTAGGCATTGTAGTAGACCAGATGCGCTGGGATTATTTGTATAAATATTATGAAAAATACAGCGAAAATGGCCTGAAAAGATTGATGAAAGATGGGTTTAATTGTCAGAATACGATGATAAATTACCTGCCCTCTTTTACAGGGCCGGGCCATGCAACTATATACACAGGCAGCGTACCTGCTATCCATGGTATTGCCGCCAACGATTGGGTAGATAATAAAACAGGCAGGTTTATATATTGCGCAGAAGACAAAGCCGTTCAGCCGGTGGGGGGTAGCAGAAAAGCCGGGCAGATGAGCCCACGCAATATGTACACCACAACCATTACCGATGAAGTTAAAATAGCTACGCACGGAAAAGCGAAAGTATTTGGCATAGGAATAAAGGACAGGGGTAGTATTCTACCCGCCGGCCATAGTGCCGATGGTGCTTTCTGGTTCGATGATAGTACAGGCAACTTTATAACCAGCAGTTATTATATGCAACAATTGCCTGCATGGCTTACACGGTTTAACAGCCGCCGTTGGGCCGATACATTTATGGCCGGTGAATGGCGTTTGTTATATCCCGCAGCTGGTTATACAAACAGCACTGCTGATAATACAGATTGGGAAGGTAAATTCCCCGGTGAAACAGCACCGGTATTTCCACATAAGACACCGGTGTATAAGAACAGAGGTTACTATGGCATACGTTATATGCCGGCTGGTAACACACTCACTTTCAAAGCTGCTAAGGCTTGTATAAAAGGTGAGCAAATGGGGGTAGATGATATCACTGATTTTCTTTGTGTTACTTTCTCCACGCCCGATTATGCAGGGCACAATTACGGCCCCGATGCGCTGGAGATGGAAGATATGTACCTGAGGTGGGATAGGGAACTGGCTTCCTTCCTTGCATATCTCGATAAGAATATCGGTAAGGGGCAGTACACCGTATTCCTGACAGCTGACCACGGGGCTGCGCACAACGCAGGGTATATGAACAGTATGAAAATACCTGCCGGCAGCGAAACGCAGGCAGAAGCGACCGACAGGCTTAACGAATACCTTAAAGAAAAAACAGGAAAGGATTCATTGATTAAGGCATTGTACAATTACCAGGTTTATTTCAATAAAGATGCAGGAGAAGACGAAGACATTAAGGCTGCGGTAACAGACTGGCTGTACAAACAGGATGGGGTGGCATATGTAGTTGACATGCAAGACATGGATGATGCCGTAGTGCCTGAACCCATAAAAACCATGATTGTAAATGGCTATAACCGTGAGCGTAGCGGCAGCATACAGATAATAATGAAGCCTGGCTGGTACAGCGGGCATGGCAAGACAGGTACAACACATGGCTCATGGAATCCTTACGATACACATATTCCGCTATTGTGGTATGGGGCGGGCATTAAAAAAGGCCAAACGCACCGTACGGTGCATATGACGGACATAGCCCCCACGCTGGCTGCATTGTTGCGTATACAAATGCCTAATGGTTGTGTAGGGCAGGTGATTACCGGGATGTTGGATTAGCGTTTTTTGTCCCCTTCAAATAAAACTCAACCACAGCATCTGACTGATAAGTGCTACGCAGGTCAAAACGGTATAAGGACTTGCATGTGGTTACTTTCATATGCGCCGTGCAGGGCGGCATATTCCCATAGCTTTCAGCTACCAGCCTCAGGCTGCGATAGGTATGGTCCCTGCTCAGGTAAATATAAAATGTGAGAGGAGTACCGGAGATAGTAGCTCTATTTATCAGCAGGCTGTCGTCCAGGTATAGTGATATAACATCGTTATCTATTTTGGCATTATCTATTATATCAATCCTGATGGTGTCTTGCTCTATGGTGTCAATTTCTATCTGTCGCTGAATGATTATTTCACGTTCCTTTTTTTCTGCCGCCTTTTCTTCCTGTCTAATTTTTTCAGGCTCATTTTGCACTGTAGGTTTTAATTCCGGAACAGGGTTGATTGATTGTTCTTTCTTCAGGCTTTTCTCCAGCCATACACGTGTTGCCATCTGCGACAAGAGGCCCTCACCGTTTTCACGCCACTTGCCTTCAAACCGCATTACTGTATCGTACACCTTCAGTTTCATGGTGTAATTGCCCATTACTGTTGATGTGAGCATCCCCACATTTACATCTATTTCAACATTTTCAGAAAAATATATACTTGAATCAGCTCTGTTATATATACCATTTATGACATAATATTCGTATTTGTCCCTGCCATATTCTAACCTCGATGTCCCCTTGACAATGGAGTCATTATACAACTCAATGTTTACCTCCAGCTTGTTTACATCAGTGCTGAAAAAACTTTTGCCATAATTCCCTGTCCACCTGCCGGATATATCCTGGCTGTAACCAATGCAACACAATAGCAGAAAAGGTATGAATAGTAAACACCTCATGATGTGAAAATAATAGTTCTCGGCATTGAAATTACGGTCATTAAGGCAAAAGAGTAACACATTCCTCTGATTGGTAACCGATTGTGTTAGAACGTCTGCATGTGGAAAAACCACAGCTTTATTGGCTCTAAAACACCTTAACTTTGTTTAGCTTATTATCTGTAATCATCAAAAATGTTAAACACAACCATGAGGAGGGCTCTTCTTTTATGGCTGCTATGCACACCTGTTATAGCAGTAGCCCAAAAACAGGGTCGTTTGCTGGCAGACTCTTTGCTGAATGAAATATCTGCTCATAACAGGGATACATCATTAGTCAAGCTATACGATTTACTCTCTTATACCTATGCCAACATCAATCCCGATTCGGGCATCTTATTTGCCGGGCAGGCATTGAGCCTGGCTAATGAATTAAATTGGGACAGGGGCAAGGCTGCTGCATATGCTGATATGGCCATTAATCATAACGCCCGTTCTGATAGGAATACCGCGTTGGAATATTATGTAAAAGCCCTTGATATTTACAGGAGACTGGGTGCTAAAACCAGCGAGGCTGCTGTGTTGTCGAATATTGCTCTTGTACACCATAAGCAAAGTAATTATGCTCTTGCGCTGGACTATTATATGCGGGCACTGGCTGTAATGGAAGAAACCGGTAACAAAAGAGGTGCGGCCATTACCCTTGAAAACATTGGTACACTGTACAAAGAGCAAGGGGATTTTGACAGGACAGTAAAGTATTACGAAAAAGCAACTGTCCTGAACAGGGAGCTGAATGATGCCGCAGGTTTAGCGCGCAACCTGGGGAATATGGGCATAATATACGATGCCAGGGGTAAGTACGCGCAGGCGCTGGAATACCATTTATCGGCTTACGAAGCCAATAAACTAACAGGCAATAAATATGGTATGCAGATAAACCTGGCAAACCTGGGGCTTGTGTACCTGCATATGGGCAAGTTGCAACTGGCTGTAGAAAAGCAACAGCAGGCGTTGCGTATCTGCGAAGAAATGGGCGATAAGACAAGCATCGCTATTAATTCAGGCAACCTGGGCGAAACATATTATGCACTGGCGCAGAAAACAGGGTCGGCCATTCATAAACGACAAGCCATTGAGCACCTGGACCGGGCAGTGAGCCTCTGTATGGAAACCAAAGCATTGGCACCGGCTGCTGAATTTGTTGCCTTCTTAGCAGATGCCTATGCGCTTTCAGGAGACTACCGACAGGCGCATCAGTACCAGAAAATGCTTACGGATATTAAGGATACAGTCTATTCCGTTCAGTCGAAACTGGAGATTGCCAACCTGGAAAACCAGCGGGAAGTAGCATTGAAAGAAAAAGACCTGCAACTGAAAGACAAGCAGATAGAAATGGCCAACCTGGAAATCACGAAGCGGAAGGCCCGGCAGGGCTTATATATTGTTAGTATTGTTCTGCTGGCTATTATATTGATTGTTGCTTTTAAAGGCATTGTATCGTACAGGAAATCGAACAAGCAACTAACCGATGAAAAAAAGCTACACCTGGAAACCATATTGAACCAGAATATGAAAATAAAGGCCCGGAATGCTATACTGGAAGAAATGGCGCATAAACACTCGCATGATATACGCGGGCATGTGGCTACTATTCTGGGCTTGTCGCAAATGTTTAACAAGCAGGACTATACAGATGAGCACAATAAAGTAATAATCGACGGAATATCAGTCACCGCAGATAACCTGGACGAGGTAATCAAACAGATAGTGCGTAAAGAGAATGAATTGACAAGATTGAGCAAGGAGAAGAAAGATAAATAGTAGCTGTGACTGTACTCATTCTTTCTTCATGGTAAACTTATAATGCGTTCTGCCGAAACCTACCTGCTCGTAAAATATGTGTGATTCCGGCCGTTTGAAACCGCAGGCTACTTCCAGCATATCATAGTCTTTATCTTTCAGCAGTTCGCGCAGGTGCGCTATCAATAGCCTGCCTATGCCTCTGCCCCAGTATGCGTTTTCTACGTACAGTTCCTGTATCTCGTACACATAGTTCAGGTGGTGCAGCAGCAATTGCCCGTGACAACTTAAATAACCAACCGGCCTGTCACCCTCCACGGCCAGCAGGTAGTAATATTCAGGGTTAGCGATATTGTGCAGGTAATACTGCCCGAACACTTCTCTGTCAAACTGCATATCTTCCAGCAAGCATACAAATTGATATACATACTCCGTATCCATAACTGTTGCGTTTCTTACCGTCAGGTTGTTCATGCTGTTTTCTCTTTAACACAAACCTAACTCGCTTTTAACTATTTATTGCAGTTTTGCAG
>JACFNS010000522.1 GCA_019454705.1 Taibaiella sp.
CTACCTGCTGGCGATATCAGTCTTATATTTCCTGGCTGTCAACTATGTAAAAACGTTATCTATCCGCCACAGGCTGGCATTGAAACGTTTTATTGGCAGCAGCTATCCTGTAATGCTCATATTCGGCATGATGTGGTTGTCATTTATTGCAGGCAGCAGCCCGGCAGATAATATGACCATGTTCATGTTCGGCCTGTTATTTGTAGCTGTATCCTGGTTGTTCAGCATGAGGACCGCATTGATAGCCAGCGCCGTTACATTCGTGGGCTTATCTATCGGGCTTAATATTTTTATCAGCGACAGCCAATCCATTGTCGTCAACCATTTTTCCGGCGCGATAATAATAGTAGGTTTCTATTTTATATCCCGTATGCTGTATTCATACCATGCCAACTATTTCATACAGCTGAAACAGATAGAACGTAACAACCACGAGATAACCAAGATAGCCCAACTGAAAACCGAAATGCTGGGCATAGTGGCCCACGACCTGCGTAGCCCGCTCAACAGCATTACCGCACTGGTGGAGCTGTCAAAAAGTTCCGGCTCATCAATTTCTGAGCGCGACCAGTATTCGGACATGATACTGGAGGCATGCAATGACGCACGCAATATCATTCGCGACCTGATACTGATAGTAAAAGGCGAAAGTGCGCAAGGCCTGCAACTGAAAGAAGCCAACCTGAACCTGCTGCTTACCCAAATACAACAGCAATGGGCCCACCAGGTAAAAGATGATAAAAAGCTGCTGCTGACACTACCCGAAACGATAGTAAATGCCTGGATAGACCAGGATAAAATGGCGCGCGTGCTTGACAACCTGATAGGCAACGCCATAAAATTTACAGAAGACGGCGGCACTATACACCTGCTGCTGCAACAGAGAGACAAGGACAACATAACCGTAACCATAGCAGACAGCGGCATCGGCATTCCCGAACACCTGCAACCCTACCTGTTCGACCGTTTTTCAAAAGCAGGCAGGCTGGGGCTAAAGGGTGAAAAATCGCATGGGCTGGGGTTGAATATCTGTAAGCAGATAGTGGAGCAACATGGCGGCAAAATACACCTGGAGAGCAAAGTAAAAGAAGGTACTAAATTCCATATTGTGTTGCCTGTAAAACCCGATCAAACAGTCGCAATACTGGAAGAAATTACTGACGAAGAACAAACTGCATCAGCCCTATAACAGCCGCTATCCTGTATTTCTGTGTTGTTATTGTATTGTTATTCCGTAGCATATATTTTGGTAAGGGCCGCCTGAGGGCGGTATTTTTACCACCATTCCCGCAAGGGCACAAAACAAAAATAAAACACACACATGGTAGGCAACTCTAAACGAGTACCATACGGCTATTCTATTCTGTCGGGGCTCCGGCAATATTCAGCTACAATAAGAACGAGCAAATCTAATCGCAGAGCAGGCGGCGATGTGTCGTGTATTCTTTCATTTATCAGCCAAATAACTGTATGACGAAAAGGATATACATATTCTCCACACTGGAAAGCGTGCCCTGGGGTGGCAGTGAACAATTATGGT
>JACFNS010000026.1:0-12700 GCA_019454705.1 Taibaiella sp.
TTGTAGAAATATGCTTGGCATGTTTCGCCAGTGCTTCGTCGTTGGTAACGATAGCGCCACCGCCGCCGCAGGTCACTGTTTTATTACCGTTGAAACTGAACGTACCCAGCTTGCCGAATGTGCCTGTGTGTAGGCCGTTGTAATAACTGCCCAGCGATTCTGCTGCATCTTCTATCAATGTAATATGCCAGCGTTCGCATATCTCCACCAGCTTATCTATACGTGCAGGAAAACCGAATGTATGCATGGGTATGCAAGCTGCTATTCTTTTGCCGGTGCTTTTGTTATAAGCCTGCCCGTCTTTTATGGTTGCATTTTCCTTTAAGAATTGCTCCAGCGCATCGGGCGACATACCCATGGTGTCCCTGTCCACGTCAATAAACACAGGTGTTGCATTGCTGTGTACTATAGCATTGGCAGTAGCCACAAAGGTGAGCGGCTGGGTAATCACTTCATCGCCAGCTTGTACTCCCGCTACTACCAGTGATAGCTGTAATGCAACCGTACCATTGGTAGTGGCTACGGCATATTTTGCCCCGGTTATTTCCGCCATCATCTCTTCGAAACGGTTGACATAAGCCCCTACAGAAGAAACGAAAGTGGAATCAATAGTATCTGCCAGGTACTTTTTTTCGTTGCCGCCAAAGTACGGGGCGTGCAGCGGTACAAACCCTTCAGGAGTATTGAATACTTCCCTGATGTATTGTATTACGTTATTAAACATTTTTGTACTTGCTGTCGTCGGGGTTAAGGATAAAGCCGGCATCCAGTACTTCTTTTATCTGCCTGATACCGTCAGGAACGGTAAACATCAACTCAAAGCCCAGCTTGTTTTTTATCTTGGAGAAGTCAACCCTGTAGTCGCGCGGGTCTTCGTTCTTCGATACGTATTTAACCTTTGCATCTGGTATCTGTTTTTTTATTTCGTCC
This sequence comes from Taibaiella sp., assembly GCA_019454705.1. Taxonomy (GTDB): domain Bacteria; phylum Bacteroidota; class Bacteroidia; order Chitinophagales; family Chitinophagaceae; genus UBA5543. Next base: position 931 of record JACFNS010000026.1, read on the forward strand.
ACTATCATCTGCTTCTGATAGTTTTCGGTAGTGTCGCCTACGTTGAATACATCAAAGGCCACTTTCTCTTCGGGCGACTCAATCACTTTCACAACAGAGCGTGCCAGGTCGTACACATGGCAATACGGCCTCCAGAACTGTTCGCCGAATACCACCAGTTCCCTGTCCAACGCCAGCTCTTTGGTAAATTCGTTCACCGTCAGGTCGAACCGCGGGCGGAGCGACAGTCCATATACCGTAGAAAAACGTAGGCAGGTAGGCTTGCAGGCGTTGCTTTGTGGTTGAGACAACAGGTATTGCTCTGTAGCCACTTTGGTTTCCGCATACAACGATACGGGCGCCAGTTTTGAATCTTCGGTAACGTAGGCTTCGGGATCGTCCATCTTGCCATAGTTGCTACAGGTAGATGCGAATATGAATTTCTTCACGCCTTTTTCGTTAGCTACATCATACAGCAGTTTGCTGCCCTGCAGGTTGGTGCTTCTCGATAGTTCAGGGTCCTGCGCGCAGGCGGGGTCGCCCACTATAGCTGCCAGGTGTGCCACGCAATCCATCCCTTCCACCGCTTTTTCTACATCTGCACGGTTGCGTACATCACCTTTTATAAATTCGAAGTTGGGATAGTTGAACATATCTATGATAGGCTCTCCGCCGTACATCAGGCTGTCCAATACCCTTACATGGTATCCTTTCTCTAATAATTGACGGGTTAAAACAGAACCTATATAACCCGCTCCCCCTGTGACTAAAACTTTTGCAGACATAAATGTTTATTATTTCACGTATTGATAAGCACGTAAATATATATCATAAACTTTACGCCCTTGCAAAATGCAGCGCTTATTGATAACCAATAACTTCCGCTTAACGGATAGATTAAAATTGGATTAAAGGGTTGCGTAAAGGTTTGCTTTGCAGCATTGCCATCAAGTCTTCATTTCTCTGTATGTTCTGCACCACTTCTGTATGTTTCAGGTTGTGCATATCGGTACCTACATAGTCGTACATACCCATCGAAAAGAGTTTTTCCGCCACTTGCTTCACGGGCTTGCCGTAGTAGCCCATCAGAGAGTTGATGTTCATTTGCAGGTAGCAGCCTCTGTTTTTCAGTTCCTCATATTTGTCCAGGTCCTGGTGGTAATACATGTACCGCTCGGGGTGCGCCATGATGGGCTGGTACCCGCGCGATGTAAGCCTGAATATGATTTCGCCCAGTTGTATGGGTTCAAACATAAAGGATATTTCCACCAGCACTTCGTTCTTCCATACGGTCAGCAGCGGTTCTGTATCCAGTAGTTGAAGGAAATAATCGTCTATATAATATTCTGCCGCGGCATGTATGGGCATATCTATGCCCCGTTCTGCGAGTGCCGCTTTTACTTCGGCCAGCTGGCTTAAAATGATATTAGGGGTATTGGGATAATTATCTACTTTGATATGCGGGGTGGTTACTATACGCTTGTAGCCCAGTTGTTTCATCTGGCTGATGAGCGCGATACTGTCCTCCATAGTTTGCGCACCATCATCTATACCCGGCAAAAAGTGGGAGTGCATATCCGCGCCCAGGAATGAAAAATCGTTAACCAGCGGTTGCCCGTTGTAAGCCACTTCAATTTTTTCTTTCTTCTTCGAGCCAAACAGTCTTGAGAACATAGTATGATTATGCGGTATTGCAGCCATAAAAGTACATTATCGCCTTAACAAAATCGAGAGGGTAAGCCACATTACCATATTCTTCACAATAGCATATCTTGTCAAATATTAGATTTGCACTTTATGGGCATCGTATTCCGCCAGTCGGTAAAAACTACCATTGTCACATTTACAGGGGCAGGCCTGGGTGCGCTTGTCGCATTGGTCAGCCCTATGCTGATGGAAAAGGCGGAGTTAGGATTAATCAATAGCATCACCTACCTGGCTGCTACGGTACAACTACTTGTTATGGTAGGTACTTCAGCATTGGTGGCGGTCTATACCCAGCGGTACGCTCCTGATGATGAAAGAAGAAAGGCGCTGTTATCCATTGGCCTGCTGGTAACAACTATCAGCAGCATTATATTCGCTATCGCATTCCTGCTGTTCAAAGGGCCGATTATTGGTATGTATAATACAGCAGACCAGGCATTGATAAGCGAGTATTATCATTATATACCTTTTGTTGTATTGTTTATGGCGCTTGGTAATATTATAGAGCATTACCTGATTGCCAATATGAAGGTGGCACAGCCCGCTTTTGCCAAAGAGATTGTACTAAGGTTGGTCAATCTTTCTTTGTTGGGGTTCATATATGCAGGGTATCTAGAGTTTGGTCAATACATTATCGGCAATGTGTTAATGTATATTGTTCCATTGACGTTATTTATCTTTTTTGCGTTAAGGGTTCAAGGATTTGGTATTACCCGCAACCTGAAAGTATTTACCCGTGCGGAGTATAAAGACATGCTGCACTTCTCCTGGTACCACCTGCTGGTGGGTTCCACGCTTACTTTACTGGGTTATATTGATACCCTGATGATAGCACCGCTGGACAGTAGCGGGCTGAGTGCATCAGCCGTATATGCCATAGCGGTGTTTGTCACATCATTTATGTTTATGCCCTACAGAGCCATGGCAACAGCATCGTCACCTATACTCAACGAGGCGTATATTAATAAGGATATGTCTAAGGTTCGCGACCTGTTTGCACGCGCCGGTGTCAATATTTTCATTGCCGGTACAGGTATGTTTGTGCTTATAGCCGTCAACCTGGACAACCTGGTAGCGATACTGCCTGCCGGTTACGAAGCGGTGAAGTACCTTGTGTTGATACTGATGCTGGGCAAACTTGCCGATATGGCCACGGGTTTGAATAACGAACTCATTAGTATATCTAAGCATTATAAATTCAATTTCAGGTTATCGGCTTTGCTGCTGGCGGCAGTTATAGGCTTAGACAGAGTGTTTATACCTATGTATGGTATCTATGGCGCGGCATGGGTAGCCAGCGGTACACTGATAATCTTTAATCTTATAAAGATGGCTTTTTTGTATAAAAAGCTGAATTTGAAGCCGTTTACGAGTAAAACATGGCTAATACCGGTTGCCGGTGCCATAGCAGGACTGGCAGGATATTTATGGCCATTCCTTATCAATCCCTATATAGATGCAGTAACCCGCACTTTTGTTGTGGTAATCTCCTATATAACAGCTCTGCTGTTGCTCAAGCCATCGCCCGACCTGAACAGTTACCTGGCGGCAGTAAGAAAGGACAAAAAGCTGTTTTAATACGGTTTCAAACACCCGTTTTGCCCGTCCGTCATATATATTTTGGGCCGAGGTATATTTTCAATAATTTGCATGTATTATCATTTTCAGGGCCTGAAAGCCCTGCAGGATAGGTATATTAATCAATAGTTGCATAATTGTCACAGGATTGAAATTTATTATGTAACAGTGATGCGATAAAGGGTAGGCAGCGTTCTAAGTTTTATATTTATATACTGCTTGCCTGTATGATTTAAGTGGTAACAAATGAACAGACAGATACGATATCGGAAATCAACTATACTACGCCATATTTTTTTTATTATTGGTTTCGTGCTGATACTGCCCAACTGTAGTAAGGCGTCCCATATATATGGTATGGATCTGTTTTATACGCATGTTAGTGGTAATACCTACAAGATTACGATGAATATCTACGGTGATTGTGGAGCAGGCGGTACGGGAGGCGCTTTCAACTTGCTAAGTTCATCAACGCCTGTAATACATGTATATAACAATTCCACGCATTACACCAGGCTGCTTTTGTCAGTACAGAGTCCTTCTAATGGTGTGGAAGTAACACCTGTTTGTCCTTCACAGATTAATAATACAAAATGCTCTTCGCTTACTAATCCTTGGCCGGGAGTTAAAAAATTTGTTTACTCAGCAAATGTTACACTTAATACAACTTCGTCTAATTGGCGTTTCAGGTTTATTGATACTCTTACTCCTGGATTTGGCCTGCATATCGCAGGCAGAAGCCAGAACATAACAAATATCTCAAATCCGAGTTCAGCAGAGATAAACTTGGAAGCTACATTAAATAATATAAATGGTCCTAACTCTTCGCCCACATATACCACTATTCCCACACCTTTTTTCTGTATTAATAAGGCAGGTAGTTATAACCCCGGAACTGTTGACCCTAATAGCGACAGCCTGACATATAGCTTGGTGCCCGGCCTTATCAGTGGTGGTACGGTTACATACCTTACAGGTTACTCTGCTACAGCACCACTTGCCGTATCCACAGGTTCTTTCGGCTTTAATACACAAACCGGGCAATTGAATTTCACCCCCAACCTGGTACAGCAATCGCTGGTGGTAAATAAAGTGTCTGAATACAAAAACGGTGTACTGGTGGGCACAAGTATGCGCGAAATGACTTTCGTGGTGCTGAATAATTGCAGTAACAACCCGCCCGGTGGCAAAATCACCAACAACAATACAGGCAAGGTAGATACTTCAGGCACATCCATAAATGTATGCCAGTCGGCAGGCCCGGTTACTTTCAATATCAACGCTACCGACCTGGATACAGATGTGATTAACGTAGTTGTGTCCGGCCTGCCTGCAGGTGCTACGTTTAATATTACCAACAATAACACTATCGCACCAACAGGTGCGTTCAGCTGGAACGTCAGTAGTATCACTCCGGGTTCTTACAACTTCTTTATTACTTATACCGACCAGGGTTGTCCCTTGGCTTCCAAGCAGACGATTGCATATACAGTTAATGTACTGCCTAAACCTACGGTGGCTATTGCAATTACGAGTCCGGCTACTTGTACGAAAAAAGCCATATTCACCATGACACCCTCAGTTTCACCCTCGCCCTGGCGGCTGCAGGTATTGCAGGGCAGCACACAGGTACATAATTTTACAGGTGTAACGGGAGTGCAGACTGACAGTTTATCTCCCGGCACATATACCATCAGGGTTACCAATGCAGATACTTGCTTTAAAGATACTACCCTGGTAATTGCCCCGCCGCCGCCTCTTGGTATAGCCCTTACACTCACACCTCCCAAATGCCACAATGATACTAATGGCATAGCAGTAGTTAATGGTACGGGTGGTTTATCTCCTTACAAGTATGCAATAGGTTCAGGTGCATTCGTTACAGCTAACACATTCAGTAGCCTGGGCAGTGGCTTACAGACTTTTAAAGTAAGGGACAGTAATGATTGTGTAAAGGATACGCTGATATCGATACCTAATCCGGCTAAGGTTGGTGCGGATATTGTGCTTAACCAGCCTCCCTGCAATTATTACAACAGTGGTGTTATCACTGTCACAGGAAAAAATACAGTTGCTCCTTATAAATATGCCTTTGGCGCAGGTGCATACAGTGCGGTAAATGTATTCAGCGGATTGTTTTCAGGCAGTTATTCGGTTAGTATTAAGGATAGTAATAACTGTGTATTAGATACATTGGTTGTGCTGCCGGATTCAGTAAAAGTGAATGCTACTGCGCTGCTCACAAATATTTTGTGCAATGGCGACAGCACAGGCGCTATCACGCTTAATGCGTCGGGTGCAACAGCTCCTTACAGGTATCAGTTGGTTGGTGCAGGGCCTTTATCGCCCGTCAATACTTTTACTAACCTGCCTGCCATTACTCATAATTTCCATATAGAAGACACCAATAAATGTTACCTGGATACTGCCATCACGCTTACCCAACCGGCAAAAATAAATGGCAATATATCAGTTTCCGGAGCCTTATGCTTTGGCGACAGCACCGGTAGCATTACTGTACTGGGCAACGGAGGCGTAGGGCCTTATACATACGCATTGGGTGCAGGCTCGTACGGAATTGCTGGAACATTCACCACGTTACCGGCAGGCTCCTATAACATTCATATAAAAGACCAGAACAATTGTGTGCGCGACACATTAATAACCATTACACAGCCCGCCAAAGTAAAGTTTGATTCTGTATTGGTGACCAATCTCAAATGTTATGGTGTGCCGGGAGGTGAAGTAATACTGTATGGTTCAGGAGGTGTCAGCCCATATTCCTACGCTATCAATACAAGTGCGTTTTCAACATCACAGATATATAGTGGCTTATTCGCCAATGCTTATAATTTCTACGTGCGGGATAGTAATAATTGTGTGCACGATACATCAATTACATTGGCTCAGCCTCCACGCATTGTGCCTGGCGCAGCCATCAAGCAATCGTCCTGCACACCTCTGAACAACGGACGTATAACCATGAGTGCAACGGGTGGCACACCGGGTTACAGGTATGCGCTGGGTTTTGGCACATATTCATCAAATCCTGTATTTTCACCATTGGCGGCAGGCAGCTACCAACTGCATGTGCGGGATAGTAATAACTGTATTGTTGATACCAATCTTGTTATTGCAGACTCGCTTTCTGTATCGGCTAATATTTCTGTAAATGATGCCTTGTGTTATGATAGCAGCAGCGGTATTATCATAACGCTGGGCAGTGGAGGATTGCCACCATACAGATATGCGCTCAATACAGGTGGTTACAGCGGATTAGGTAGTTTTGGAGGGTTGAAGGCTGACACATATACTGTGCACGTGCAGGATACCCTGGGGTGCAAAACAGATACAAACGTTGTGGTAGGACAACCAACAATTATTAAGCCGGCACTCCAGGTTACCAACCCCAGTTGCAATGGCTATAATAACGGCGATATATCAATAATAGCATCCGGTGGCACACCCGGCTATTTGTATGCAGTCAACAACGGGATATTCAGGCCTATTGGCAATTTTGCAGCATTAAAGGCCGGTACACATGTCGTAAGTGTCAAAGACATCAATAATTGCCGGCGCGATACTACAGTTACACTAACAGAACCACAGGGTATGAAGTTCAGGCTGGAGCTGACGCACCTTAAGTGTTTTAATGATTCTTCTGCCAGTATCTTCATTGATGGTTCCGGAGGCACTCCTCCATTCAGTTATGCATACGACCAACAGCCCTTTGTTACAACGTCTACGCTGGTCAATGTGAGTGCAGGCCCGCATACGGTAAAAATGAAAGACGGTAACGGGTGCATAAAAGATACAACGGTGGTGCTTACAGAGCCTGCTCCGCTTTTTATAGTAAGTCCTGTGATCACTAACCCTACTTGCGAAGGATATGCTGATGGTGGGGTAAAAGTATATGGGAACGGTGGCGTGCAGCCTTATTCCTTTTCCGTAAATGGTGGGGGTTTCTCTTCTTCTAACAGCTTTACCGGGCTGAAAGAAGGAGCTAATCTTGTTACTATCAGGGATGCCAAGGATTGCGTATATGATACAACACTGAACCTGGTAGGCTATCCGCATATTATTTACGATGATATACTGGCTGAACCGGTTAGCTGCTTTGGCGGAAATGATGGTAAAATCAGCCTGGATGTCTCTGGTGGTATACAACCCCTGACATACAAAATAGACCCGGGTGAATTCCGTAACATACCTGTATTTGATAGCCTTGCAGCCAATAAGTATATAGTAACAGTAACGGATAGCGCAGGGTGCACTAAAGACTCAGCTATTATCGTTGATTCTCCTGACGAGATGAAAATTGACATGAAGGTAACTCCTAACGATTGCGAAGGCATAGATAATACAGGAAGAATTGACGCGTATGTTTCAGGAGGAACACCTGTATACCGCTATATGTGGAATACATCGCCTGAACAATATAGCAATGGGATAGAGGGCATGCCCAACGGCCCCTACAGGGTAATAGTAACAGATGCAAACGATTGTACGGACACTGCCATAGCCACCATAGAGTATAACAATTGTTGTATTGTATTTATTCCTGATGCATTTACGCCCAACGGCGACGGCCTCAATGACCTGGCCCGTGTTCGCTACAAAGGTGTTTTTACATTAAAAACATTCTCTATCTACAACCGTTTTGGGGAGCGGGTATTCGAAACCCGGAACGTGGACGATGGCTGGAATGGTATATATAAAGGGGTTTTGCAGGACTTAGGCACATATAACTACTTTGTAAAAGGTATATGCGGTGATAATAAGGAAGAGGTAATGTACAAAGGAACTTTAATCCTTGTACGCTAAAGATTTTCGCCATAAAGCCGCATATTGGGCGAAAACTATTATTTTTGTTGCCCTTTCAAATATTGTATGGATTATAAAGAAATTGTATCGGTTACAGGTATTGGTGGTTTGTACCAGTTGTTGACTTCTAAAAGCGATGGCGCTATTGTCCGTAATATCTCGGACAAAACCACGAAGTTTATCTCAGCCCGGTTGCATAACGTAACTCCTTTGGAAAGTATTGAAGTGTACACCACGGGCGATAATGTGCGCCTGCACGAGGTGTTTCAAAAAATGAAGGAGGCAGAAGGTAGCACCCCTGCACCATCAGATGCTAAAAAAGCAGACAACAACGCCATCAAATCATATTTTGACAAAGTATTTCCTGATTTTGACCAGGAGCGGGTATATGTAAGCGACATGAAAAAGATGCTGAAATGGTATCACATGTTGAAGGAGAACGACCTGCTGAACTTTGAAAGCATGGCAGAAGATGAAGCGGTAGAAGCTGAAACAGCTGAGGCTGAACCTGTAGCAGAAGAAAAACCCACTGCTAAGAAGAAAGCTGCCAAAAAGAAAACGGAAGATGTAGCCGAAGAAGCTGCAGAAGAAAAACCCGTAAAGAAAGCTGTTAAGAAAAAAGCGGCTGTTAAAGAAGATGGGGAAGCCAAGCCTGCCCCTAAAAAAGCTGCCAAAAAGAAAACTGAAGAATAGTTGTAATACACAGATACTGGAGAAACGGGTTGCTGTAGCAGCCCGTTTCTATTATACTGAACATTGTACCTTTACAACAGATAATTTACAAAATGAGCAAAGAACGTCATACAGGTAACAGAGGAGAAGGGCATAAAGCAGATAATGAGCAAAAACCTGCTGCCGGGCAGAGGAAGCGTTTTGTACGCACAAAAGATAGCAGCGCCTCAAGGCCTGAGGAAAACGACAGAAGGGATAAGCCCGCGCGTCCGTTCAACAAACGACCCGATGCGCGCACTGAAAATAATGACAAACCCGTGCGCTCCTTCGGTATGAGAAAGGACGCCCCAAAAGATGGTGAACCCCCCAAACGGGCATACGGTTCAAAATCCGCTACCTCCGGTTATACAGGCAGGGGCAAACGGAATTCAGGACAAGATTCCCACGGGCATAGCGACAGGCCCAAAAGAAACTATAATGAAAAGCAGGGCCAGCGCCACGATGATGATAGGCCCAAGCCCTATATGAAGCCGGACGTTTCGGCGCGTATGAAGCCGGAGAGGGACGAGCGGCCAAAGCGTTCAAAAGGTGGAAGGCCCGACCAGTTTTTCGCCAGGCCGGATAGAAAACAAGAACGCCCGGAGAAATATATTGACGACAAACCTGAGCGCAGGTTCAAAGACAATGGCCAACGCGGGCGCAGTTTTGATAAACACGAAGCTAATGCGCATAAAAACCCGGTGAAGAAAGACACGGCAAGAGTAGAGAACGAGCCGGGCGGAGCCATGCCGCTGAACAAATATGTAGCCCACTGCGGTATATGTAGCCGCAGAGAAGCGGTGGACCTGATAAAAGAAGGCAAAATAACCGTGAATGGAGAAGTAATGCTGCAACCAGGGTATAAAGTACAAACAACAGATAAAGTAGAATATGGTGGCAAAGTCATCAGCTCTCAAAAAAACCTGGTGTACATCTTGCTCAATAAACCTAAAAACTACATCACCACTACTGATGACCCGCAGGAAAGGAAAACCGTAATGGAACTGGTAGCTGACGCAGGTGGCGAAAGGGTGTACCCGGTAGGACGCTTAGACAGGAATACCACAGGTTTACTCTTGCTGACTAATGACGGCGAGCTGGCCCAGAAGCTTTCTCACCCGAAGTACAATATCAAAAAGCTCTACCAGGTTACATTGGATAAGTCACTTTCCAAGCTCCACTTTGAAAAAATAATGGAGGGGCTCACGTTGGAAGATGGCGAAGTTAAGGTAGATGCGATGGCTTACCTGGAAAAGAAGACTGAAATAGGTATAGAGATACATAGCGGGCGCAACCGCATCGTGCGCCGGATATTTGAACACCTGGGCTATACTGTAGAAAAGCTGGACCGTGTGATGTATGCCGGCCTTACCAAGAAGAACATCCCACGTGGCAAATGGCGCTTTCTTACAGAGCAGGAAGTGATCAACCTGAAATACTTCAAACAATAATATGCTGCTGACGGCCACGCGCATACACAATGGTAAACATTGGCTGCCAGAAGGTGCGGTAATAGATGTGGCTGCCGATGGAATGATTGCGGGAATACATACCGCCATTGAGGAAGGGAACATACAGCATTACGATGGTATTGTATGCCCGGGTTTTGTCAATGTACATTGCCACCTGGAGCTGTCGCATATGAAAGGCGCGATACCGGAGCATACCGGGTTGATACCTTTTCTCAAACAGGTAGCGTACACACGTAACAATTATTCTGAAGAGCAGAAGCAATCAGCCCGTACTGATGCTTTTAATGACATGGTGGCCAATGGCATTGTGGCTGTGGGTGATATAGCGAATACACTTGATACCATCGCCCTGAGAGAGCTCGGCAAAATCCACTTCCACAGTTTTGTAGAAGCAATAGGCTTTTCCGAAACACCACTGCCGCAGTTTGAACGGACTGAGTCTGTATACCGCTTGTTCAAAGAGCAACCTTCCTTACAGAAAACACTGCGCCAGTCTATAGTGCCTCATGCACCATACTCTGTATCACAGCAGCTCTTTTCATTGATTGATAAGTTTGACAGAAACGCTCTGCTTTCTATACACAACCAGGAAAGTAAAGCGGAAGACGAATTTTATTTAACAAAGCATGGGCCGGTAAGAGAACTGTTACAGGCAGTGGGTATTGATGATAGTTTTTTTAAGCCATCTGGTAAGTCCTCTTTGCAAACCTACCTGCACTGGTTATCCGGTAGCCATCCAACGATATTCGTACATAACACTTTCACTACTCGTGCGGATATTGAAGTGGCCCAAACCCTGCTGAGGAATGTGTATTGGTGCCTGTGCCCCAATGCTAACCTGTATATTGAAAATACATTGCCTGATATAGATATGCTGAGGAGGGAATGTAATACTATCTGCATCGGCACCGACAGTCTTTCGTCTAATCATCAGTTATCAGTACTTGCTGAACTAAAGACAATTAAACAATACTATCCTGATATAGAATGGGAAGATTTGCTGCGATGGGCAACACATAACGGCGCACAAGCCCTGCAAATGGAGGATATTATCGGTAGTATTGAACCGGGAAAAATACCAGGGTTATTATTAATAGACCCGGACAAGAGTAACAAGGTTACCATTTTAGCCTGATTTCTGCGTATTGTCGCATACAGCCCTTTAGCGGGGTGTTTACGCATATAATTAAAAATCAATCATTTAGCATAATCGTCTTTTATCTTACTGGTTATAAGTGGGTTAAAAACATATGACGTGCTATTAAATGTCAAATACTCTTTTTAACTTTTCATTAGACCTGCCGTTTTCCGGCAAGTTATTGTAATAGTATAAATGAATTATAATGGGTAAAGTTAATCGTCGCGAATTTTTTGAAGAACTGATAGCGACACAAGCAGAGACTGCGCCGGAAGTTACCGACGATATCATTTATAACAAGTATGCGAATAAAGAATTGCCCAGGGGCCTGAGTAAAACCACCGGCACACTGGCCAAATAT
>JACFNS010000026.1:12710-13731 GCA_019454705.1 Taibaiella sp.
ACGGACAATGAAATCATCCACCTGCTTAGGAGAACCATGTTTGGCGTGAAATACGAAGACGTTCTTGCGCTAAGGACAATGACGATGGAGCAAGCAGTAGATGAATTACTTTCCCCGCAAACAATACCATCACCCCCTGTTAATAACTATAACACTGCAACATATAATGACCCTACGGGCGTGCCGCTTGATGACACATGGGTGAATGCACCATATGGTGATAGTACGGTGAACAGCTACAGGTTGTTATCAATGACTAACTGGTGGATAGGTAATATGATTTACCAGCCCCAACGTAGGATAACCGAAAAAATGGTTTTCTTCTGGCACAATCATTTTGCTACAGAATATCCAACTGTTGCTTATGCGCACATGTTGTACAACCATCACATGATTCTGAGAAACAATGCGCTGGGCAATTTCAAAACAATGGTGACACAGGTAACTAAAGACCCGGCTATGCTCCGGTACCTCAATGGTTACCTGAATACCAAAACAGCACCGGACGAAAACTACGCAAGAGAATTGTTTGAGTTATTTACACTGGGCAAAAATTACAAGCCGATTTATACCGAGGATGATATAAAAGCGGCGGCTAAGATATTAACAGGCTGGCGATATAGTACCACTACATGGGCAGGTGTTTTCAATGCTAACCTCCATGATACTTCCAGCAAAACATTTTCGTCATTCTTTGCCAATAAGACAATTACCGGCAAGACCGGTACAGCAGGTGCGCAGGAGACAGATGAGTTGATCGATATGATTTTTACTAAACAAGAGGTAGCTAAGTATATAGTTCGTAATCTATACCGCTTCTTTGTTTATTATGATATAGACACCACTACCGAGTTTAATATCATCATTCCATTGGCGCAAATGATGATGAATACCAACTGGCAGATAAAACCCGTGCTGGAAGCATTGCTGAAGAGTGAACATTTTTATGATACACTCAACATGGACTGTGTGATACGTACTCCCATCGATTATGTAGTAGGTACATTCAGAACTTTTGACA
>JACFNS010000027.1:0-2105 GCA_019454705.1 Taibaiella sp.
CCTTACCTTTTGCAGCTTTTGCAGAACAAATACTGCACAGGAATATGATTACTAAATCAATTGCATGCATCATACTGTTATTGCTAATGTCGCTCAATATGTTCCAAAGCTACCAGTCTTACAAAAATGTCATTCATTGGGATGGCATGACACGCGCCTATTACTTCCGCGTGTTCCTGAAAACTAAAGTGACGGACGAAGACCGGCAATACCTGATGACAGTTGGAGAAAGATTTGACGAGAACAAAAGGCGGCTGGATAAAATCAGTCAATAACTCCTCCCGCACAGCTTGTGCTGAATAATCTCTGGCACAATCACTATATTTCGCAAAATATCCTAAGTGTCTTTAACGGTTTTCCTGCTGCAACTCATAATTATTATCGTAGCGTCCAGGCTAACGGGAATAGCCGTGAAACGTATCGGGCAACCTGTTGTAATGGGTGAGATTATCGCCGGGATAGCATTAGGGCCTTCTTTATTCGGGCATTTCTTCCCCGATGTAAGTGAAATGATTTTCCCTGCATCTTCCCTGGGCAACCTGCAGATGCTCAGCCAGGTAGGGCTCATCCTGTTCATGTTTGTAATAGGCATGGAGCTTGACCTTAACATCATCAGGAACAAAGTGCGTTCCGCGCTGGTCATTAGCTATGCAAGTATTTTGATACCCTTTGGCATGGGGATGGGTTTAGCCTGGCTGCTGGCCGACGATTTTCTGCCTGCCGGTGTACCCTTGTATGCCTTCGCATTATTTACAGGCATAGCTATGAGTATCACGGCTTTTCCCGTACTGGCGAGGGTGATACGCGAAAGGGGCATATCCAATACCCGTATGGGCATCATCGCTATTACCGCTGCTGCCCTCAACGATGTCATGGGCTGGTGCCTGCTGGCTTTTGTCATTGCCATGGTCAGGGCCGATGGCCTGCATACCCCACTCTATACACTTGGCGGCACTATACTCTACATAGCCGCTATGCTTTTTATCGTCCGCCCTTTCTTCAGGCGGATTGCTGAACGAAAAGTCAATCTCACCATCATCAGGCAATCTACTATGGCTATCATATTCATAGTGTTGTTGCTGAGTTCGCTCTGTTGCGAGGCGCTGGGCATACATGCATTGTTTGGCGCATTCATGACCGGTATCGTCATGCCGCTGCAATGGAATTTTCGTAAGCTGATTATCGACAAAATAGAAGACGTAGCCCTCGTATTGTTATTACCGCTGTTTTTTGTGCTTACGGGATTGAGAACGGAAATAGGACTGGTGAATACAACTGAACTGTGGACAATATGCCTGATGATAACAATGGTAGCCATAGCGGGAAAGTTGGGCGGAAGTTATTTAGCTGCACGATATACAGGGGAAAGTAAGTACGACAGCCTTGGTATAGGTATATTAATGAACACACGCGGGTTGATGGAATTGATCATCCTCAACATCGGTTACGACCTCGGCATACTTTCACCGCATGTATTCACCATGATGGTGATTATGGCCCTGGCTACTACTTTAATGACCAATCCCCTGCTCAACCTGGCCGACAGGTTGTACAAAAAGCGTTCTTAATTTTTTTTGCGGCCACCACCGCCGCCCCATTTCCGTTTCTTGAAATTCTTGCTGCCGCCTCCACCCGGGCCACCACCGCCGCTTCTTCTCTTACGCGGATTATATTCAGGCCCGGCAGGTATACCTTCGGGGGGATTTTCCTTTGTCAGTTCGCGCTCAATCAGCCGCTCTATACGCGAGAATTTTTCCTGGTCTTTATCATTGATAAACGTGATAGCTGTGCCTGTAGATGCGGCACGGGCCGTGCGGCCTATACGGTGTACATAATCCTCGGGGTCGGGCGGCACATCGTAGTTCACCACCAGGTCTATCCCTTCTACATCTATACCCCTGCTCAGTACATCGGTGCCTATCAGCATAGGTATGCGCCTGCTTTTAAACTTGTTCATCAGGTCTTCGCGCTCAGCCTGTTCCAGGTCAGAGTGGAAAGCCTTGGCACCCATGCCCGTTTTTGCCAGTTCCCTGTCCAGCTTCTTCACGTTCTCTTTTGTAGAGGCGAATATGATAATACTGCTGTAATTACCCTCTTTCAGCAAT
>JACFNS010000027.1:2115-13676 GCA_019454705.1 Taibaiella sp.
AAGGCACGCTGCAATATACCCTCTGCCGGCTTGGATATAGCTATATTTATCTGCTCCGGGTCTATCAATATCTTGCCCGCCAGCGTTCTTATCTTGGGCGGCATAGTGGCAGAGAACAGCAACGTCTGCCTGTGGTTGGGCAGGTAGCTGATGATTTTTACAATGTCATCGTAAAAACCCATATCCAGCATACGGTCGGCCTCGTCCAGCACCAGGTGCTGCAGGTCGTCCAGCTTTATGGCGCCCGATGCCAGGTGCGATATCAGCCTGCCCGGTGTGGCTATCACTATATCCACCCCTTTATCCAATGCTTTGCGCTGCTGCGCCCATATTGCACCGTCGCCGCCGCCATATATGGGTATCGAGCTGATGTCCATATAATAAGCCAGCCCGTCTATCTGTTGGTCTATCTGCTGCGCCAGTTCCCGCGTGGGTGCCAGTATCAGCGTATTCAGGTGGCATACCGGGGTGGTAATTATCTTGTGCAGTATCGGGAGCAGGTAAGCCGCTGTTTTGCCCGTGCCCGTCTGGGCGCAGGCTATCAGGTCTTTATTATCCAGTATTGCGGGAATGGCTGCTTGCTGTATCGGGGTAGGCTGTTTGTAGCCCATCGTGTTCAACCCATCCATTACATCGGGGTCGAAACCAAAATCTTCAAATGTCAATTTATGCTCAACTTTATCCGTTGAAGTTACGGATAATTGGGGATAATCTGAGAGAGGCTATTCACGTAACATGATTATCTCCTATCTTTAGCCGCTCAAAACAAGCATACATTGTCAGCATTACTATATTACATAGCGCTACCCTTTCTTTATATTATCTCACTGCTGCCCTTCCCGGTGCTGTACCTCCTGTCCGATTTTATGTATTTCGTACTCTATAGCCTGCTGGGCTACCGCAGGCAGGTGGTGCTCACCAATATGCGCAACTCCTTCCCCGGCAAGACGGAGGATGAGATCAACCAAATGGCTAAGAAATACTACCGCTACCTCTGCGACCTGACACTGGAAACCTTCAAAACACTCACCATCAGCAAAAAGGCAATGGTGAAACGATGCAGGTTTAATGATGAAGCGCTGCAAACCTTCAACGAACTGGCGGCCAAAAACCAAAGCATCATACTGGTAATGGGGCACCTGGGCAATTGGGAATGGGCGGGCAACTCCTTCAGCCTGCTGTGCCAACACCACTTATATGTTATTTACCACCCCCTCAGCAACCGGCATTTCGACGGGCTGATGTACCGCATGCGCAGCCGGTTTGGCACGGGACTGATACCCATGAAGGATACCTTCAGGCAGATGCTGGCCAACCGTAACGAACTGACCGCCACCGCCTTCATTGCCGACCAGTCGCCACCTAAAGAGGGCGCGCATTGGATGACCTTCCTCAACCAGGAAACACCTGTTTTTAAAGGCACCGAACTCATAGCCCGTAAAATCAACTATCCCATAGTGTACGGCTCTATAAAACGTGTAAGGAGAGGCTATTACGAGGTGTCAGTAGAAGTATTGATAGAACAACCCAAAGACACTAAAGAAGGCGAAATCACCGAAACCCACACCCGCAGGCTGGAGCAGGACATCATCGCCCAACCCGAAACCTGGATATGGTCGCACCGCAGGTGGAAACACAAGAAAGGTTAAATGAAATACAAATAACAATAATGCTCATAAATTCTGATTATATTTGATGGTGCTCGAAGGCAAACAACTGATTTTAGCTACTAAAGAATTTACAAAAGAGAACAGGGCTAAAAGCTGGGGTCTCCTATTATCTACCCTGTTTTTACTGGCCGGAGCATTCCTGTGTACAGTACTTATACAAAACATTATATTAAAACTCATATTCAGCCTGCTGGCAGGGTTGCTGCTGGTGCGGATGTTCATCATCTACCACGACTTTCAGCATCATGCTATACTGCACAGGTCTAAAGCGGCAAATATCCTGATGACGGCTTTTGGCATACTTATACTGGCCCCACCCAGCATCTGGAAGCGTTCTCACGATTACCACCATGCACACAACTCCAAGCTATTCAGCGCAAGTATCGGCTCTTACCCCATCGCTACCAGGAATAAGTTCCTCTCCATGACACCCGGCGAAAGGCGTATTTACCTTGCCATCAGGCACCCATTGACGATAATTATGGGTTATTTCAGCATGTTTATTGTGGGTATGTGCCTCAGTTCGTTCCTGAGTTCCCCCAGGCGCCACTTGGACTCCTTGTTAGCACTGGTGCTGCATGCAACCCTTATATCGCTGACCATCACACTGGACGGCTGGCAGACATGGTTCTTTGCTATATTTATACCATTCTTTATTGCCAGTGCCATGGGTGCATACCTGTTCTACGCCCAGCACAATTTTCCCGCTACCACCTTTAGCGACAAAGAAGACTGGAAATATGAGGGTGCCGCCCTGGAGTCGTCCAGCTATATGGTAATGAACCCCGTAATGCAATGGTTTACAGGTAATATCGGCTTTCATCATATACACCACCTCAATTCACGCATACCCTTTTACCGCCTGCCTGAGGCTTATAAAGCAATACCGGAATTGCAAAACGCCCGTACCACCTCCCTCCACCCCAAAGAAATCTTGGCCTGCTTCCGGCTGAAGGTATGGGACCCCGAGCTGAACAGGATGGTAGGCTTTAAAGAAATCCGTGCATCGAAACCAACGGCTGAACCTATAAAAGTCAAGGCCTGATATTACCACACAAAAAAAGACCGCATGGCTGCGGTCTTAAAATAAGGCAATCAAATCTTATATACTTATCGTAATACTCTCACATTTACAGCATTCATGCCTTTGCGCCCCTGTTGCAATTCAAATTCAACATGGTCGTTTTCTTTTACCTGGTCTTTCAGACCACTTACGTGCACGAATGTTTCTTCATTAGAATTATCATGCTTGATGAACCCAAATCCTTTGGACTCATTAAAGAACTTTACAGTTCCTGTTAATTTTTGACCTTCCACTTTTTAAAAAATTGAGTGTATTAATAATATGCTTTAAGTAAATGTATGAAACTTCACGCAATATTAAAAATACAACACTATGTTAAAAGCTATTTTCTGCCCAACTTCAGCAGCATCCTTGTATGCACCAGCAATGCATCGACGAATGTCTTCTGCTCGTGGTAAGGCAAATTATATTCCTGTGCAGTCTGCTTTACAATAGGTGCAATATTCTTGTAGTGTACGTGGCATATATGCGGAAACAGGTGGTGTTCTATCTGCCTGTTGAGCCCGCCTATAAACCAGGACATGATTACGCTTTTCGACGAGAAATTGGCCGTGGTCATCAATTGGTGAACAGCCCAGTTGTTTTCCATCTTCCTGCTATCATCCGGATTAGGGAAAGTACAGTCTTCCATCACATGCGCCAGTTGGAAAATAGCAGACAAAGACAAACCCGCTACAAAATGCATCAGCACAAAGCCTATCAGCACCAGGTGCCAGGGCGCGCCCATTACAAATATGGGTATAATGATAATGGCGGCGTAATAAAACACCTTATAAATAGCCACCTCAGTAAGTGCTGAAGCCAGGGTCTTTTTTTCTTTCTTCAGCAGGTCCAGCTTGTGGTAGTTATATATCTGGCGGAAGTCTTTGATAGTAGCCCACTGCAATGTCAGTAACCCATACAGGAACCATGCGTATAAAAACTGGAACCTGTGCATACTGTACCATTTGGAGTTAGGCGAAAAACGCAGCAGTACACCCGCATCTATATCGTGGTCCAGGCCCTCGATATTGGTATACGTATGGTGCAGTATATTGTGCTGTATCTTCCATGTAACATGGTAACCGCCTACCAGCACTATTACTTTGCCCAGCAGCTTATTCAGCGTCTTATTGTTGGAGTAAGAGCCATGGTTGGAATCGTGCATAATGGAGCAGCCTACACCTACCATACCCAGGCCCATCATTATCCATGTGGCCAGGAATGCAAAAGCATTGTCATTAAACACTCCTGATACCATTACAGCATAAGGCACTAAGTACATCAGCAGTATCAGCACTGTTTTTGTCACCATCGATGCATTAGCATGGGGGTCAATTTTATGTTCTGCAAAGTAGGCGTCTATCCTCTTCTTGCAGGTATCGTAAAATCCTTCTCCATTCCTGGGTGCAAATTTTACTAAATCTAATTTCTGTATTTGGGCCAATTCTCAATAATTTATTTAGTTAAATATAATATACGTTGGTGAAAACTACATCTTTTTACTTGCCTCTATTTTCTTCTTTATCTCTGCAGCTTTATCCAGTTTATTCTGACGAGCGTATATCTCACTAATTGCAGCCAACGATGACTGATATATAGACTTGTTGTCATTATCCAGTTCACTCATCTTTGGCTCGTAGGTTGTGTATACTTTCTCCAGGTGTGGAAATGCTTTGTCAAACAAGGCATTCCTTTGAGCTTCCAAAGCTTTCCATTTTTTATCATCTTCTGCAGTTGTACCTGTCACCGCATTCATATCGTCCGTCACCTTAGATGCCTGGTTAAAATACAAAACACCCATATCATAATGGTAACCGATATTGTCAGGCTCCAATGCAAGTGCTTTGGTAAAGCCCGCCTCTGCTTTTGCTATCAGTTCATTATAATTTGACGGCTTAGCTGCATCTTTAGGGAATGCCATATTTGTATATGCGTTTGCCAGGTTGTACTGGTACATTGCGTTTTCCGGCTCTTCAGCTACTGCAGCTTCCAGCTTTTGCATTAGTTTGTCCTGTTGTTTGGTACGCAGATAGTAGTTGAGCTCTTCATTCCTTATGTTTGGATTGTTAGGAAAACGTTTCTTAGCTTCTTCTATCGTAGCTAATTCTTTATCCTGTTTGCCCAATTTCTTATAAGCATCGGCTATCACCAGGTAAACATTTGCATTGCCCTCTATAGGGTTGTCTTTCAATTTTTCCAGCACGGGTAATGCTTTCTCAATCTGCTCACCATAAAATGCACTATAGGCTTCTATCACCATTGCGGATGCTGCAACGGTATCAAAACCTTTATTGTTCGCAAACCGCTTACCATCCTGCAGGCTATATACATCTGCGGTTATTTTGGCGCTGTTAAAGGCGTCATCCCACTGTTTTTTGTTGTATGCTACTACTGAGTTATTGTACGACTTAAAAGCACCGAACAACAAACCCTGGTTTACCTGCTCTGTTTCGTAGGTTGGCTTTAGTTCCACTACTTTCATGTAAGACTCCAGCGCCTGCTTGTAGTAGCCTTTATCTGCATAACCGGGGTCCTGGTCCATAGAGGCATATATCTGTGCCCTGGTGAGCCATGCTTTAGGGTCGTCTTTTGTTGTGGGGTCTTGTATGGCCTGTTCAATCAGGTCCATAGCCTCCTTATACTCTTTGTTCCTCAGGCTGTTGCTCGCCGATTGTATATTTTTCTTTTGCGCATCAGCATTTGTCATTACCATCACTGCTGTGAGCGCCAATAATACTTTTTTCATTACTTAATCTTTTACTTTTTATTACTTGCCAAAATTAGCGCACACCTCATGGTGTATGCATCTGGCTACAACTATTTTACGCTTCGGTGGCAGTAGCGCCATTCTCTTCAGCTTCACCGTTTTCAGTTCCTTCTTCATCCTGCTCTTCAATACGTGCGATAGCGGCAATCTCATCCCCTTCATCAATATTGATGAGCCTGACGCCCTGTGTAGCACGGCCCGCCTCGCGTATGGCTTCCACCCGCATCCTGATGGTGATGCCCGACTTGCAGGTAATCATCAGGTCGTCTTTTTCTTCCACAGCCAGCAGGCCTACCAGTGCGCCGGTCTTCTCCGTAATATTAATAGTCTTAACACCCTTGCCGCCACGGTTGGTAATCCTGTACGACAATTGATAAAGCTGTTCGTTGCCATCAGCGTCTTTTATCTGTATAGCTTTGGCTTTATCTTCTTCGGTGGCGGTATCATCCAGCAATTCAAAGAATGGCGTACGTTTACCCAGGCCTTTTTCAGAAACAACAAGTATCTGTTTGGCTATATTTTCTTTAGACACACATATCATACCTATCACTTCATCATTATTTTCATCCAGCTCGATACCAAATACACCAATAGCGCCACGTCCGGTAGCACGCACCTTGCTTTCTTCAAATGATATAGCCCTGCCACTCCTTACACCCATCATGATGTAGCTGTTGCCATCAGTCAGCGATGCATCCAGCAGTTGGTCGCCATCCTGTATGGTAATAGCATTAACGCCGCTTTGGCGCGGACGGCTGAAGTCTTCCAGCGCTGTTTTCTTGATTACGCCTTTTTTAGTACACAATACTATATACCTGCCCTCCAGCGATGCTTTATCTTCCAGTTTAGCAATGTCTATTACGGTACGTATTTTATCATCGGGGGGTATTTGTATCAGGTTTTGTATCGCCCTGCCTTTTGCATTTCTGTCCGTCTCAGGTATTTCATATACTTTCAGCCAGTAGCATCGCCCCTTCTCTGTAAAGAATAACAACGTATGGTGTGTGGAAGCTACAAACAGGTGTTCTATATAGTCTTCCTGCCTGGTGCTGCCACCCTTAGAACCTCTGCCACCCCTGCGCTGCGCACGGTATTCGGCAGCCGAGGTACGCTTGATATAACCTAAGTGGGAAACTGTGATAACCACATCTTCTTCCTCTATCAGGTCTTCAATGCTCATCTCGTTGGCCAGGTATTGTATTTCAGACTTACGCTCGTCGCCAAATTTCTTTTGTACGTCCAGCAACTCATCTTTAATTATCTGGTATCGCAACCCTTCATTACCCAATATTTCTTTCAGGTGGGCTATCTGTTTCATTATCTCGGCATGTTCTTCACGTATCTTATCACGCTCCATACCGGTAAGGCGCTGCAGCCTGAGTTCCAATACAGCCTTAGCCTGTATCTCGCTCATGCCAAACTTTTCTATCAAGCCCGTTTTGGCTTCGTCCGGATTTACTGAATTGCGTATCAGCGCTATCACTTCATCCAGGTGGTCCAGCGCTATCAGGTATCCTTCCAATATATGGGCACGCTTTTCTGCCTCGCGCAGTTCAAATTGTGTACGGCGTACCACCACCTCATGGCGGAACAATACGAACTCAGACACCAGGTCTTTTACATTCAACGTCCGGGGGCGGCCATTTACCAGCGCCACGTTGTTGATGCCATAAGATGTTTGCAGTTCGCTGTATTTATACAAGTTATTTATCACCACCTGTGCTACCGCATCGCGGCGCAGCTCTACTACTATCCTGGTACCTTCTTTGTTCGATTCGTTGGCTACATGAGTGATACCTTCGATTATTTTGTTGTTCACCAGGTTGCCTATCTTCTCGGCCAGCGCATCACGGCTCACCTGGTAAGGCACTTCTGATATAACTATTTGTTCCCTGTTGCCTTTCAGCGTTTCTACGTTCA
This sequence comes from Taibaiella sp., assembly GCA_019454705.1. Classification (GTDB taxonomy): domain Bacteria; phylum Bacteroidota; class Bacteroidia; order Chitinophagales; family Chitinophagaceae; genus UBA5543. Next base: position 9,539 of record JACFNS010000027.1, read on the forward strand.
CCTTGCCGCGCAACACTACCCGGCCACGGCCTGTGTGCATGCCCTGCTTGATACCTTCCATACCGTAGATAATGCCTCCTGTAGGAAAATCAGGGGCTTTGATATGGGTCATCATTTCATCAATGGTAATATCCCGGTTGTCGATATATGCTATACAACCATTGATTACTTCTGTCAGGTTGTGAGGCATCATATTGGTAGCCATACCTACGGCTATGCCAGACGAACCGTTGAGCAACAACTGCGGAATGCGCGTAGGCATTACGCTGGGCTCCTGCAAAGAGTCATCAAAGTTCAGCGTAAAGTCAACTGTCTCTTTATCCAGGTCATCCATCATTCCTTCAGCCAGGCGTTGCAGCCTTGCTTCGGTATAACGCATAGCCGCCGGGCCGTCACCGTCCTGCGAGCCGTAGTTACCCTGTCCGTCCACCAATGTATAACGCATACTCCATGGCTGCGCCATACGCACCATGGCGTCATATACCGATGTATCGCCGTGAGGGTGGTATTTACCCAACACCTCACCCACTATACGGGCCGATTTTTTGTATGGTTTATTGTAGTTAACACCCAGCTCGTGCATGGCGTACAATACCCTGCGGTGTACTGGTTTCAGGCCGTCCCTTACATCGGGCAACGCACGGCCTACTATCACCGACATAGAGTAATCTATGTAGGCGGTTTTCATTTGTTCCTCGATGTTAACCTGGATTATTTTGTTTGCGTCATCAGCGCTACCCTGAGCATTCAGGTCCTGATTATTTTCGTCCATAATTTATCTTAAAGTGCAATGTGCAAATATAGCCAAAAATGCCGTATTAAAGGGCGTAATAATATTCACATATACACATTTTAACATTCATACCTTATACCCGGGAATCATATTATCAATGGGCATTCTGGTATTGTTAGAAGATAGTTTGCCGGTATGTTTCATTATCACTATTTTTCATCTTAAAATTTCATCCGACAAAAGATGCGACAATTACTGCAAACCCACTGGCCTGCAATCCTGACAATAGTCATCGCACTGGTTATAGGCCTTGACATCTACCAGGATTTTGGTGTTTCTATAGACGAAACCAGCCAGCGGGAAATAGGACTTGCAGCATATAACTACGCCAGGGGCTATTTCCCCGGAAATTATCACGACTTCACCCTGCGCGATCATGGTCCGGGCTTTGAATGGATATATCTTTTCTTCGAAAAATTGCTCAACCTCACTAAAATGAGGGATATTTTCCTCTCCCGGCACCTGATTACATATTTATTTTTTGTTCTTACAACCTCAACTATCTACTTATGGATTTATCGTGTTTTCGCCAGTCGCTGGTTAGCTGCTTTAGGATTGGCAGCATTGTTGTTTCACCCGGTTATTTTCGGGCATGCGTTTTTCAACCCCAAAGACGTACCTGCCATGTGTATATTCCTGGTTTCTATGGTATCGATGCAATGGGCTTTTAGCAGCAACAAGATGCTGCCTTACTTGATACTGGGGCTTATTTGCGGGTACAGCACCACATTCAGGTTATTAAATATCATTATCCTATTGCCTATTGGATTGTTCTTTATTATCGACCTGTTTGCAGCATTCAGAAATGGGAACGCACAACGGGTAGTTATTGCCGGATTGTTGGTGCTGGCGGGCACTTGTATTACACTATATACCTTCTGGCCTACCCTGTGGGAAGATCCCATAGCCGGCATGAAGTACATTTATGAAACCAACTCAAAGTATCCATGGGATGGTATATTGCAATTCGGCGGCATGCAGATCCGCTCTACAAACCTACCCTGGAGTTATATACCTACATGGTTCTTTATTACTACACCTGAGATGATTTTACTATCCGGTATTATCGGCGCAACATATTTATTGGTTAGGGTAATAGACGAGCCGGCACAATATTGCCAAAACACCCCCAAACGCAGCATATTACTTGCATTCATATGCTTCCTGGTACCCATAGTTGTGGTCGTTTGCAAAGACGCAGTATTGTACGATGGCTGGAGGCATATGTATTTTATCTACCCCGGGTTTGTCATGTTGGCGGTATTTGGTTTCAGCGAATTACTTAAAAACAGGTCGAAGCTGATATTATGGTCGCTGTGTATACTGCAATTCATATTCATTGCGCGCTTTATGATTAAGAACCACCCCTTCGAACATGTGTATTTCAATAGCTTCGTGTCACATGAGGAAGATTACCTGATGAACAATTATGAGCTGGACTATTGGGGAACTTCGCACAAACTCGGGCTTGAATGGCTGGCTCAGTACGACCGGCGATATGGCATAAAACTTTATGAAGACATGTGGACAATCAGAGACAATCACTCTTTTTTGAATGTGGCCTTGCATCCGAAATTTGTCTTTACAAAGGATATTAACGAAGCCGAATACCACCTCCAATTTTTCAGAACCCACCCCTATTGGTTCCCAAACGAAGAAGTACCAGCCGAAAATATTATTTATGAAAAACGGGTATCTGGCAGCCCTATATACAGAATTGTAAAGCTACGTTAAGGCTTTTTAAGTATTGCCATTGTCAGCCGGCTGACGCACACCAATTTGTCTCGTTCGTCTCTTATTTTAATATCCCACACATGGGTAGATGCCCCTATGTGCAAGGGTGTGGCCCGGGCAGTCACCAGGCCATCTTTTTTACCCCTTATGTGATTGCAGTTGATTTCCAGCCCTACACATAGCTGCTTCTCCCTGTCTATGCACAAAGATGCCGCAACACTGCCCACAGTTTCAGCAAGTGCGGCAGAGGCGCCACCGTGCAGTAAACCATAGGGCTGGCGGGTGTTTTCATTCACCGGCATAGTAGCTTCCAGGTAGTCTTCGGCTACGGTTGTAAAGCGGATATCCAGTATTTCTGCCATAGTGCCGGCCGCCAGGCTGTTCAATTCTCCGGGTGTAGCAAGGGGGTCTGTCCACATCTTTACGTCTATTTTGTTTAGTTTTTAGAATGCTATAAAAATATTATTAGGGAATAATACGGAATGATAAAACAATATTACATTTGATAAGGTAAAACCCCTTATTTTTTGCAAATATATGCAGACGATTCTTGTAGCAGGCGCAGGCAAAACTTCTGTTTTCCTGGTAGATTATTTACTTACTCATGCACAACGTTCAGGATGGAAAGTAATAGTAACAGACAACGACCTGGATGCAATCAACGACAAAATAAATAACCACCCGCGTGCTGAGGCGCAGGCACTGGACATTACCGATGACAAAAAAAGGTCATCGCTGGTTGGTAAGGCGGATATAGTAGTATCGCTGCTGCCACCGGCACTGCATATTTTGCTGGCCAAAGACTGCCTGAAATACAAAAAGCACCTCATTACATCTTCCTACGTTTCGCCCGAAATGAAAGAGCTGCATACTGAAGCCAAACAGGCCGGCCTGATGTTTATGTGCGAAATGGGGCTCGACCCTGGCATCGACCATATGACCGCCAGCCAGATTGTACATGGTATTCAGAAAGTGGCAGGGGCTATCATATCTTTTAAGTCTTTTACAGGCGGGCTTGTATCGTCCGAGTCGGATACGAATCCCTGGCACTATAAATTCAGCTGGAACCCGCGGAACGTGGTACTGGCCGGCAGGGATGGCGCCAAATACCTGTCTAATGGCAAGGTGGTGGATGTGCCCTATGCCGAGCTGTTTGCGCATCCTAAACGTGGTGCAAAAATAGAAGGCATCAGCCCCCTTGTCTATTACCCTAACAGGGATTCGCTCACCTATATGTCGCTATACGACCTGCCCGATGTCAAGACCTTTATGCGTGCCACATACCGCTTCCAGGGGTTCATGCGCGGATGGAATGTTTTAGTTCAACTGGGCCTTACCGACCCCGATGATAAAGTGAAGGACACCACATACGCAGCATGGGTGCGCAGCAAAAATGGCTTTGACGATAAGAAACCATTAATTAATCAAGTGGCAGAAAAGATGGGAATGACAGTGGACGACGCGCCCATCGCCATGGTGGCATGGCTGGGTGTTTTTGACGATGAACCCATCAAACCTAAAAAGAATAACTCCGCCGACATCTTACTGGACGTGCTGCTCCGCAAATGGACAATGAAACCGGAAGATAAAGATCTGGTGATTATGCGGCAC
>JACFNS010000028.1 GCA_019454705.1 Taibaiella sp.
TCTACCAGGAGTTGGATATGACAAACCAGCCCGCAGGAGTTTACTTTGTAGAGCTACAGGCTGAGGGTGTGAAACTGATGCGTAAACTGATAGTACAGTAAAACTTAGTATATGTAGAATATTATAGCCGCTTCATAATGAAGCGGCTATTTTGTTTGTGTCATTTTACAGGATGTAATCCCATCTTTGCAGCAGTGTTTAGCATAAACTCATATGCAGCTTCTCTTGTATTGGGTATGATATTATCCAATATAGCTTCCCGTATTGCAGTTTTGAGGGTGCCTACCTCCCTGGAGGGTTGCAGGCCAAATAGTTCCATAATTTCTGCACCGTCAATAGGAGGCTGCCAGTTGCGTATGCGGTCCGCCTCTTCCACCTCTTTCAGCCTTTGTCGAACGGCCTCAAAGTTGTCTAAATAGCGCGTTACTTTCTGTTTATTTTTCGATGTTATATCACTTTCGCATAAAATCATCAGGTCTTCGAGGTCTTCACCGGCATCAAATAACAATCTCCGCATGGCGGAATCGGTAATATCTTCTTTGGTAAGGCTGATGGGACGCAAGTGCAGGGCAACAAGTTTGGCAACATACTTCATTTTTTCATTCTGAGGCAGCTTAAACTGTCGGAATATTTTGTACGTCATTCGCTCGCCTACAGCGTCATGTCCGTGAAAAGTCCATCCATGGCCTTTTTCAAAACGCTTGGTAGCGGGCTTGCCTATATCATGCAGCAATGCAGCCCAGCGCAGCCACAGGTCATTACTACGGTTAGCTGCATTATCCAACACCTGAAGTGTGTGATAGAAATTGTCTTTATGGCCCTTGCCATCTATGTATTCGGCACCTGCCAGCGCTACCAGCTGAGGGAAGAAAACTTCCAGCAATCCGCTCCGGTACAGCAGATCGAATCCTACAGAGGGCTTGGAGGTGAGTATGATTTTATTCAGTTCATCGGTAATGCGCTCATACGAGATTATTTTTATACGTTCCTTATTTCGTCCTATTGCTTCAAATGCTTCGGGATGTATGGAGAAGTTAAGTTGTGTGGCAAACCTGATGCAACGCATCATACGCAGAGGGTCATCGCTGAAAGTAATATCAGGATCAAGCGGTGTGCGAATAATTTTATTTGCAAGGTCATCAAGCCCGTTAAACGGGTCAATTAATTCGCCGTAGTCGTCTTTGTTCAGGCTGATGGCAAATGCGTTTATTGTAAAGTCACGGCGTTTCTGGTCATCATCCAGGGTTCCTTCTTCTACTATGGGTTTGCGCGAATCACGGTTGTACGATTCTTTGCGGGCCCCTACAAATTCTATATCAAAGTCGTGATAGCGAAACTGTGCCGTACCAAAGTTTTTGAAGAAATTCACCTTGATTTTGCCCGGTAAGCTATGTGCAACTGAGTGCGCCATCTCAATTCCACTGCCAAGACATACAAAATCTATGTCCTTGGTGGGGCGTTGTAGCAGTTTATCCCGCACGAAGCCCCCTACGATATAGCATGGTGTATTAGTGTCTGCTGCTACCTTAGCTATATTCGTGAAAAGCTGGAGTTCATCTGCTGTGCAGGCTATTTTCATTGTACAAAACTAATCCACTTTATGAAATTCATCCTCTGATAATAAGCAGGCTGCCATCATCATTGATTTTTACAATGCGCGATGGCTGCGCCGGTGTAAAGTCATTTTGCCGGTATTGTACTATATAATCTGCATTATGCTTTATTTCCTCGCTTATCTCCGGATAATGAGCAGCAGCAGATGCCCCGCTTATATTGGCTGATGTAGAAACTATCGGGCCGCCAAAGCGTTTTATCAATGATTTACAAAAAGAGTCTGTTGTCACTCTTATGCCTATGCTACCATCTTCATGTACCACATTATCAGGAAATCCTAATGCGTTTTCAAAAATCACAGTAGTAGGCTTGTCAAATGAATTAATAATATCAATAATATCAGGATGCGGAGCTGCAACATAGTTTATAATGTCTCTTGCCTCAGCTAAGAGTATAATAAGGCTTTTCTCCTTCGGGCGTTGTTTAATAGAAAAAACCTTATCCACGGCCGTTTTATCCAAAGCATCACAACCAAGACCCCATATGGTATCGGTTGGGTACAGGATAACCCCCCCGGCTTTCAGGGTTTGTACGCATTGCTTAATATCATCTTCAAAATCAACCATATTTTAACGATAATTTCCCTCTAATAATGGTAAATTGCATGTCTATTGCAAAAATAGCGGATGATTTTCTAACAGTGGATTAACAAACTTATAAGTGTTATTTGCTGTCTTAGGTATTATATTTGTAATCATTATTAAAAAAGTATACGAAATATGAAAAGAGTATTACTATTACTGGGTGTTTTAGTGCTGTCAAAAGGATTTGCATACGCTCAAGGCCATAGCAACCATGATGGTCATAACCATGGCGCTGCACCGGCTGCTACTATTTCTGCACCGGCATCTATGGCTCAACCAACTAACTCAGGTGAAAACAAAACACAAAGCACAACTCTTACAGTAGACAACTTGGTGTTTGATAGTGAAGTACATGACTTCGGTACACTTCCTGAAGGGCCTAACGCTGATTATGAGTTTAAATTTAAAAATACAGGCAAAGAGCCCATCAACCTGCAGACTGTAAACGCTTCATGCGGTTGTACTACTCCTTCATGGTCTAAAGAGCCTGTATTGCCCGGCAAAACAGGTAGTATCAAGGCAAGCTACGCCACACAAGGCCGTCCGGGTGGTTTTACTAAGTCAATCACAGTTGTATCTAATGCAGGTACTAAGGTGCTGACTATCAAAGGAACAGTAGAACCCGCTCCTACTGGCTCCGCTCCGGCATCTACCAAATCAATGATTCAGAAATAAAGAAAAGAGAAACAGTAAACAGATATGAAACAGTTATTTATTGCGTTATTCGTATTGGCGATAGGTGTGAACAGTGTATATGCGCAAAACAAAAATGCACCTGCTTTCAAGTTTGAAAAAGGGATATCGCACGACTTCGGTACAATAGCTGAAGGACCTGAAGTGACCCATTATTTCGAATTTACCAACACCGGTAAAGAACCACTCATTATCCAGAATGTGAGTGCATCTTGCGGTTGCACTACGCCCGATTGGCCGAAGCAGCCAATTTTGCCCGGTAAGCAAGGAAAAATTAAAGTAGTGTATTCTACCAAGGGTCGTGTAGGACCTTTTACAAAAGATATCTATATCCAGTCGAACGCAGTTAACCCTGATGGTAAAGAGCGTTTCGAATTGCAGATAAAGGGTACAGTCAAAGAACCTGATGCGGTAAAAAGCTAAGAATTAAAGAAATCATATTATAACCCGGCTTTTGCCGGGTTTTTTTATGCCGGTGCACGAATGTAGCAGAGGTTTGTATAATTTTGCGCCCATGCCGGTAATATCACATCGCGGTTCTTCAATGCCGCCGTCGCCCATAAGGAAATTGGTACCTTATGCAGAAGCAGCCAAAAAGCGTGGTACCAAAGTGTACCATCTCAACATTGGCCAGCCAGATATAGAAACGCCCAAAGCTATTCTTGACGCCGTACGACATACTGATATGAAAGTATTGGAGTATAGTCATAGCGCGGGCTTCGAGAGTTATCGTAAAAAACTGGTGCAATACTATGCAGCCAATAATGTAGAGGTTAACCACAACCAGATTATTATCACTACAGGGGGGTCAGAGGCAATACTGTTTGCCATTATGAGTTGCCTGGACCCTGGTGATGAAATTATCATTCCTGAACCTTTTTATGCCAACTATAACGGATTTGCCACAAGTGCGGGTGTAAAAGTGGTGCCAATACAATCTACAATTGATGAAAATTTTGCCTTACCGCCTATTTCAGCTTTCGAAAAAGCGGTTACTACCCGCACCAAAGCTATAATGATATGTAACCCGAACAATCCTACCGGTTATCTGTACAGCGAGGAAGAACTGAGAGTCTTACGTGATATTTGTCTTAAGCATGATCTCTTTCTGTTCAGCGATGAGGCTTACAGGGAGTTTTGTTACGATGGGCGTACACATATATCTGCCATGACCCTTGAGGATATGGAAGATAACGTCATACTGCTGGATACAATATCTAAGCGATATAGCGCATGCGGGGGAAGAATAGGGGCCTTCGTTACTAAAAATCAACAGGTGCTGGACGCTGCTATGAAGTTTGCCCAGGCAAGGCTGAGCCCGCCGTCATTTGCACAGATATTGGGCGAGGCAGCCGTAGACCTGCCTGCCGATTATTTTACAGAAGTACATGCAGAGTATAATGCGCGCCGCGATTTATTGGTGAGCAGGCTTAAAGCAATACCGGGGGTAAAATGTCCAATGCCTGGTGGTGCATTCTACGCTATGGCCGAATTGCCGGTTGACGATAGTGAAAAATTCTGTCAGTGGCTGCTGGAAGATTTTTCGCACAATGGAGCTACCCTGATGATGGCACCGGCTGCCGGTTTCTATTTTACACCGGGTAAAGGTGGAAAAGAGGTGCGCCTCGCTTATGTACTGAATAAAGAGGACATAGGAAAAGCCATGGATTGCCTGGAAGAAGCGTTGAAGGTGTACAACAAGAAGTAAACTATACTTCTACAGGGGTAAACTCAAATTTAGCCCCGTTGAACAATCCTTTGTCGCTGAGTTTAAGGGCAGGTATCACCAGTAGCGCCATAAAAGATAGCGTCATGAATGGTGCGCGCAGTTGAGAACCCAATGCTTTAGCTTGTCTGTCTATGGCAGCATATCGTTCTGCAACGGTATATCCGTCTGTATCCGCCATCAGTCCGGCAATAGGTAATGGGAGTACATAAGGCGTGCCATTTTCTACCACTACAATACCGCCTTTGCAATCTACGAGTGCATTTACTGCCAGGCATAGCGATTCATCATCGGCACCTACCGCAATGATATTGTGACAGTCGTGCCCGATCGTTGATGCCAATGCCCCGGATTTAATCCCGATGTTTTTAATAAAGGCAACAGAAACCGGGGCGTTATTATTATAACGATTGACAACAGCCATTTTCAGAACATCATTATCCGTATCGCTGATGATGTAGCCATTCTCTGTTTTTCCAGTTGCTGTTATTTCATTGGTTACCAATTGACCGTCCAAAGCTTCAATCACGCGAATCAGCGGATTTTCTTTAGTTGCCTTCAGGGCAAATTCATGTACCTGCTTATGACTGATGTTGAAATTGTTGATAGGTACAATATCCACAGCACTCAACAATGATTGACCGTTTTCAGCCACCAATTCACCGTTTATATATGTTTTCAGTATGTTGAATGAATCAAGACTATCTACTACAATGAAGTCCGCAGCATCACCCTCTTGTAACAATCCTACAGGTAACCTATAGTGTTTTACCGGGTTATAACTTGCGGCACGTAATACATCAAACAAATCATATCCTTTTGCCAGTGCCCTCTTCACCAATGCGTTTATATGGTTCACCACTAGTTCATCGGGGTGTTTATCATCGCTGCAAAACATCAGCTTTTCAGCATTGGTTGCAAACAGCGGTGCCAGCTCTTCAAAGTTGCGTGCCGCACTGCCTTCGCGTATAATAATCTTCATACCCGCTGCCAGCTTATCCCTTGCTTCCTCTATGGTAAAACACTCATGGTCGGTAGTCATACCTGCGGCAGCATACTTTATTGCGTCTTCTCCTCTTAACCCCGGCGCATGACCGTCAATGGGTTTTCCTGCTCTTTTAGCAGCCCCAATCTTGGCCATCACTTCCTTGTCTTCAAATAAGACTCCCGGAAAGTTCATCATTTCTGCCAGGTACCATATATCAGGATTAGCCAGTAATTCTTCTGTAGCGGCTGCATCTATATGCGCACCGGCAGTCTCAAAAAACGTAGCGGGAACGCAGGAAGGTGCCCCAAAGAAAAATTTGAACGGCGAACGTTTACTGTCGTCTATCATGTACTGTACGCCGGCAGGCCCGCATACATTGGCTATTTCGTGCGGATCAGATACAGTGGCTACTGTACCATGTACCACAGCCAGCCGGGCAAAGGCTGTGGGCACCAGCATACTGCTTTCTATATGCACATGAGCGTCAACAAATCCGGGCATAATGAGTTGTGATGGCGCTTGTTCAGTTTCTTCCGCTGAAACAATCTTTCCGTCTTGAACAGAGAGAGAAGCCGGGTATATACGTCGCTGGATGAGGTCCACCAACTGTCCTTGTATAGTGAAGTGATGCATGATTCAAATTTAGCCAAAGCATTGTAAATAAAACAGCCTGCACATATTGTGCAGGCTGTGTATATCTGATTAACAAGATTATTTTTTGGCGTACTTAGCTGGGTTGGCATCATAAGCCTCTTTGCATGTAGCGCTACAAAACCACGTAGTGTCAGTTCCGCTTACAGAATACTCCGTCCAGGTATCGTCCTTAACCATTTGGCAAACGGGGTCTATTTTAGCGTTGGGGTCGGCTACTTCTGTAGCTTCAGTCGTTTCGGTTGCTACTGCTTCTGTTGCAGGTTCTTCTGTTGTAGCAGACTCGGTGCTGTTTTCGCTACCGCACGATGCCATAAATGCAACTGCTGCCATAGCTATGATGTATTTCTTCATAATTGTTGGTTTGCTGTAAAACTACGGCTTTTTATTTTTCTGTACAGCACGCACAGGTATTGCAGTAATTTTCTTAGTTAGTACCAGCATGTCGAAAATAAGATAAGATGCGCCTGCGGCTATTATAGTAAGTAACATTACCCAGAAGTTGCTGTTTGTGCCAAAATCAGCAAAAGCCTTTACTAATGCCACTATGAAAATTGCCAATAAGGCTCCCGTTGCCAGGTATTTCTGTTGGTTGTTTATTTGTTTTGCCATGTAGTAAAGTTAAGGAATGTATCAATACAAAACGGCGGCCATTGGCCGCCGTTTCATTGTTTTTTTTAATACTACAGGTTAAAGTTGAATATTCACCCTTGTATGGTAAGTATTTGCTCCGCTCACCACCTGTATCACATATATACCCTGTGCTTTGTTGCTCAGGTCTATTGATACTTTCTGGGTACCCGAAACATTATTCCTGTACACTACCTGTCCGCTTACGTTGCTGATGAGTATTTGAGCCTCTTCAGCAGATGGCAGGTTCAGCGTGAACAGACCATTGTTCGGGTTAGGATAAACCGTGATACCTTTTTCGGCAACCAACTCTTCTATAGAGTGTTCGTGGCCTTCTTCGTTACCCTCTTCGCTGCTGCGTCCGCCTTTAGCTGAAGAGTTGCAAGACATGTCGCATTTGCCCAGCCTGTCGCCTGAGTGTTGTCCCAGGTGCGATGGTACTGCGTTTGCGCTGATAGACAATGTCTGCGGGTTGTTGGGGTTACCCGGAGGTACGTGGCACAGGTAAACCTTGCCGTTGTAGTTGCCTTTATTGTCTTTTGCCCTTGCATCCAGTACGCAGAAGCTAACTGTACATGTAGTAGAGCAGCCATTGCTGTTAGTTACTGTAACAGTGTAGGTATAATTACCTGCAGCTGTAGGTGTAAACACAGGAGACTGACAGTTAGTGCAGCTCAGGTTAGCTGCAGGCGACCATGAATAGGTGAAGCCTGTACCGCCAGTTGCATTAGCCGTAATAGTTGCACTTTGCGGACCGTAACCCAGGTATATATTGTTGGGGTTACCGCCTGTGTATGTGTTGTTCGACGGAGTAGTACTAATAGAACAAGTAGGCTGGTATTGAACATTTACAGTGGTAGCGCATGTTGAGCTGTTACCATGTATATCTGTTACCGTCATTACTACTGTATTCTCGCCCGCATTAGCACAATTGAACGTATTGGGAGATACAGATATGCTTGCTATACCGCAGTTGTCAGTGCTGTTGTTATCTACGTCAGAAGCTGATACAGTACCTGTACCACCACTCAGGTTCAATGTGTATGGCTTGCATGAAGCAACCGGAGCCTGGTTGTCAACTACAGTAACGTTCTGGCTACAAGTGGCAGAGTTGCCATGTATATCTGTTACAGTCCATGTTACTACTGTAGTACCTACAGGGTAGCTGCTCAGTGCGTTGTTAGATGTGCCTTGCACACCGCAGTTGTCATCAGTTGTTGGAGCACCCAGGCTTACGTTAGTAGCCGCACAGCTTCCATTATCTGCATTTACTGTTACATCAGCAGGACATGCAATTGTCGGATTCTGGTTGTCCACTACAGTTACAGTCTGTGTTGTAGTACCCGTATTACCATGAATATCAGTTACTGTCCATGTAACTGTAGTAGAACCTACTGGGTATGAAGAGATACCGTCATTTGAAGTTCCCTGTACACCGCAGTTGTCGCCTGTTGTTGGTGTGCCCAGGTTTACATTGGTAGCAGCGCAGGCGCCGTTATCAGCGTTCACTGTCACATTACCAATGCTTATTGTCGGGTTCTGGTTGTCAACAACTGTCACTGTCTGCGTTGTGGTATTAGTGTTACCATTCACGTCTGCCACTGTCCAGTTTACTGTTGTAGTACCTACTGGATATGAAGCCGGGCCATCGTTAGATGTGCCTTGTACACCACAGTTGTCGCCTGTTGTTGGGATGCCCAGGTTTACATTAGTGGCAGCGCACGCACCATTGTCGGCGTTTACTGTTACGTTAACAGCGCTAATTGTAGGAATTTCAGTATCTGCTACATTCACAGTGAAACTACAGCTTGTTTTATTACCGGCAGCGTCCACCACTTCAAACGTATTAATAGTATTACCTATGGGGAATACTGAACCGCTTGGCAGGCCGGAAGTTTGTGTTGTTGTAGCGCCGGCACAATTATCAGTTCCAATAGGTGCTGTGTAGTTTACTACAGCGCCGCAGATGCCCGCGTCATTGTTTACAGATATATTAGCCGGACAGCTAATAGCTGGATTTTCTGCGTCTTTCACCGTTACGGTAAAGCTGCATGTTGTGCTGAGGCCAGCCGCATCTGTTACCTTAAACGTATTTGTAGTACTACCAACGGGGAATACTGAACCGCTTGCTAAACCTGCAATTTGTGTAGTGCTTGCACCGGGGCAATTATCAGTGCCTGTAGGTGCTGTATAGTTTACTACAGCGCCACACATGCCGGCATCGTTGTTTACTGTTATGTTTGCAGGGCAAGTTATAGATGGCGCCTGGTTGTCTACTACTGTTACATTAAATGAGCAGCTGCTAGTGTTGCCATGAATATCTTTCGCCTTATAGGTTACTGCAGTAGTACCTACCGGGAAGTAGTCATTTGGACTGTGCGTGCTGGTAAATGAGTCAATACCGCAGTTGTCACTGGCCATAGGCGATGCTCCGGGAACAGATACATAAGTCTTGAAATTAAGCTTCCAGCATCCGCCGCTCCAACATGGGTTCAGTCCATACACATTCGAATAGTAGCTGCCGTATGAGCTGTACGATGCTACCATGCCCAGGCCATTACCTTGTATACGCATAGTGTAGGTATTGCCTGCTACCAATGTAGGCTGACTGCCCGATGGTATGGTAACACCAAACCAGCCACTGCCGAATGTACCATAGTTGTAATAGCCACTGTATAAAACTGTACCACTGGTACCTGTGCCTGAATATATGGTCAGTGTGAAGTCCGTAGCCTGTATGCCATTGTGGAATAAATCAACCTGGGTTAGCTGGCCATTCATCCCGGCAGTGAAAGACTGCCATTGGTCTGCACCCCAAGTGCCAATATTAATAGCTGTCAGTTGCTGGTCTACCGTTGGTGCTACAGGTGGTAATATCCACGATACATTTGTACCACACTGTCCGGGGGTTACATTCCTCGTAATATTAGCAGGACAATTAGCTATTACCGGGTTCTGCACGTCGTTAACTGTAACTGTAAAGCTACAAGTAGATGAATTGTTATTGGCGTCAGTTACTTTGAATGTATTGGTTGTTGTTCCTATCGGGAATAACGAACCGCTCGGCAGGCCAGCTGTTTGCACTGTATTTGCTCCGCTGCAATTGTCTGTACCTACCGGTGTGGTATAGGTTACTACCGCACCGCAGGCATTTGCATCGTTGTTTACTATTATATTGCCCGGGCAATTGATAGTAGGTAATATAGTTTCTGTAATACCGTTAAAAGAACCACCGGGGATATTTAACCCATGGGCAATGTTACAAGGAAATGAGTCACTCACAACATTCAACTGTGTGCTGTTGCTTACACCATAAGGCAAATTGATGTTTACAGAGGTAGTAATACCTGTTGTGAAGTTATATGGTCCATAAGAAATGTTGGCTCCTGCCGGATCGTATATAACCCTGAACTTGCCGCCTGTGGTGATAGATGCACAGGAAAGATGGTTCACTGTTACCGTAGCGGGCAGTATGTCATCGGTCTTGTCACAAGCGGTACCGTTGTTCAATGGTGAGCCTGTAGTATTTGACCAGCCTGTGATGGGACAGGTAGTACATACCGGAGGTGGCGGAGGTGTAAAGTTGCCGGATCCGCCTACCATAAATGCCCAGCATACGTTGCTGGAGTATGGCTGTACATTTAAGTTGGTACCCAGAAACGGAGTCTGAACAATAGCATAGCTACCGCGTGCCCAGTTTCCGGTAGTGGCAAATATAGTATTGCTCAACCCTACGATTGAGCCGGTATAAGCTGCCTGTAAGGGGTAATTCACGCCATTGATAGTTAAACCTGAATTGGCAATACCGCATTCACTCACTGAGTGGTATGATTGCAGATACCAGGTCAGCGTGCCGTTCTGGGCCTGGTTTACTCGTATTTCCCAAACGTGGGCATAACTTGCCACTGTGAGTAACAACAGGGTGACAAGCATTGTAAATCGTTTCATCATTTGCTTTTTCGTTTTTAATAGTTATAAAAGGGGTAAAAAAATCATGCGAATGCCTATACGGGCCACATGGATAGTATGTGAACCGTTAAGTATTATATCGGCTTGTATGTTGCGCTAACCCGTAAAGGGGTGGTAACCGGGGTTAATTTGTGTTTCTTTCATAAGGGGTGTTTTTTGTTAAAAAATTATTGCTTGCTTTCGTTATACGCATTATTGTATAGTCACACAAGTATGGCTATGTTATTTATTCCCCCTGTTGCTCTGTTGTAATATCTGCACGAAACGTGCCTGCACAAAATCGACACACAAGATTGAAACATTAATTGATAAATGCAAGCGTGTGTCCGCTGTTAACAAACGGGTAATAATTGAGATATTTCCGTATATAAAAAAAGAGGGCTGTTTTGCAGCCCTCTTTTTTAGGTATTACTTCTGTGTTACTGTACTGTCAGCTTAGTCTGGTAAGTATCATGCCCGCTCACCACCTGCATCAGGTATATGCCTTTAGCGGCATTGTTCAGTTCAATGGTCAGTTTCGATGTATTATTTACCTCTTGCTTATACACCACTTGTCCCTGTATGTTGGTAATGATTACCTGGGCCTGCTCTTTCGATGGCAGTTCCAGCACAAACGTACCGTTGTTGGGGTTGGGGTATATGTTCCAAACACCTTCTTCTGTTATCTCCTGCAAGCTGATATTGCCATTTTCATCACCATTGCGCCCTCCTTTAGAAGAACCACAAGGCCCTACATAACAACCGTGGGTCAGGTGAGTAGCTACGGCATTGGCAGAGATACATATTGTTTGCGGGTTGTTGTTGTTGCCCGGAGGTATATGGCATACCAGTACTTTGTTATTGTTATTACCGCAACGGGCGTCTATTACCTTGATAGTCTGGCTCTGGCTGTAAGTACATCCGTTGGCATCAGTAATAGTTACCGTGTACACCGTAGTGCTTGTTGGACTAACAGTTGTAGAGGCGGTAGTAGCGCCATTGCTCCAGCTATAAGTATAACCAGGGGTACCGCCGTTTGCTGTTGCAGACAATGTTACAGATTGTGGGCCATAACCCAGATAAATGGTATTAGCCGCATGGCCCGCGATTGTTGGGGATGGGCTTACCGATACACTGCCGCTCACAGCAGTTGCAGGTTCTGTTATTTCCGCCGTATCAGCAGCAGTACAGCCGTTGGCATCAACGATGCTCACTGAGTACGTGCCCGCACCTACACCGCTCAGGTCTTCGGTAGTGGCGCTGTTGCTCCATGTATAAGATACTGGTGATGTAGCATTGTTTACTGTCAGGTCTATAGCTCCTGTAGATGCACCATGGCACAATACGTTTGTAACGGATGTACCGGTAGTGATATTACAAGGTATAACTGTTACTTCAAATGTTTGAGTTGCATCGCCGCAATGTGTACCGTTGAAGTGGTTGGTTTCGTCCTCCAGTTGCAATATAACGTTATATGTTCCGCTGTCTGCAAGTACAGGGGTACCGCTGAGTGTCCAGGTGCCATTTCCGTTGTCGTTGATGCTCATCCAAGATGGTATGTTGGTATGCGACAAACTGATCGCATCTCCTTGCGCAATATCGGCATCTGTACCACTGAAAGTATAGCTGAACAATTGACCCGCTGTTACACTTGTATTACCCTGTGTTGTAGCAAATGCCGGAGGTGTATTGACGATGTAGTACACCGTATCGTCCTTGGTTTCAGTATAGCTGTCAGTAGCACGTACTACTACCATATTAATACCCCAGTTAGCCGATGATGTTAACCAGGTAAAATTGGTAGATACCGGGTTAGCAGCTGCGGTAGGCAATGTTGGTGAGAAACTCATACCTGTTTCAGCACTGCCTACCAATGATAATATCACATCATCAGTAGTATCCACATCCGAAGCGGTGTAAGTTTGGTTGATAGTGTCGCCTGGCTTATAGCACAAAACACTACCATTACCCAACGAAGGTGCAACAAAGTTGGGTTTTAATGAAACCGCTATATTCACTATTGAGTTTGCCTGAACGCCTGCATTGTCTTGCGCTACAAAGTTTACCTGGTAGGTGCCCACGCTTGATATGGTTGGCGTCCAGGAGAACGACTGTGTTACGGGATTGCCATTTGCAGGATTAAATGTAGCGCCTACCGGTAAGCCTACAGCACTCAATGATACTGATGAATTGGGGTCTACATCTGATGCTTTTACGCTGAAAGATAATGTCTGTCCGGGTTGTATAACATAACTCGCATTATTGGCGGGTGTTACCGTATAGTCAAATACAGGTGGAGTAGATGGGGTTGTTACTCTTATCATCAGGTCCAGTTGTATGCGGGCTCCTTTCGAATCTGTAACAAATATGGCTGTGTTCCACAAGCTATTTAACGGTTTGCCAACTGTATTAAATGTTATCAAACCTGTACTTGAAACGGACAGCCCAGTGGGTTGTACTGTACCTGAACCGAATTGATTGTTAGGAACTAATGCAAATGTCAAGGCATCTCCATTGGGGTCTGTAGCAGGTATCTGGTAAGTAGCCGCTGAAGTGTTTACCGGCAGGCTGATAAACGGTGGCACAGTAGAAATAGGCGCATCATTATTGTTACCGACAGTTACTATGGTACTTACCCTGTATTCATCATCAGCATTGTTAGCCAACGTGCTGATACGGCAACATCCAAGAAAGAAAGCAGTATAACTAGTGTTGACACTTGGATATGTCTTTACAAAGGTGTACTCTCCGTAAAACCAGTCTTCCGCCAGGTTCACTGAGGTAACGTTCAACAATATAGTTTGCGAACCTGAGCCGGTA